>JAZNLK010000074.1:0-25498 GCA_045579055.1 Clostridia bacterium | reverse complement strand
CATCATATATTTTGTCAAAATTTGGTCTTTTTGAGCTATATTTCTCAGATTTTCGTTTTTTGCCTTCAGCGGTGATTTCTATATTTGTACGACGTGAACGTTCAGCTTGTACTTTTTCAAATATTTCTTCGTCGATAATGGCTGAGTGGTTATTCTCTGCGTGGGAAGGACGATAAATTATGCTATGAATAAGTGGCACTATATAAAGTAGCAGTTTCGGAACTCTTGTTGTTCAGGGCGTTGGCACTTAGAAAGCTTGGAATGTTCGCAGAAGCAAGAAAAGTTTTAGAAGAAATGCTCTGTACTGTAGAAAACTTTATAACAAACAGTGATAGAAGATCATCTTATGGTGTTGGCTCGCCTCCACCAACCAATTTCACGGAAATTGTGAAATTAACAAAAAGCCGCGACAGAGCAACGTTTTCAGCTATGTCGCGGCTTTATTTATAAACTTGAAACGGGGGATTTCATTCTTCGTTGTCATATCCCGTCGGGTGGTCCTTTGAAGGAAGAAGAATGAATGGAATCCCTTGACAGAGCCTATACAATGTTTGAGGACAGACTGAAGGACGGCGTTTTGCCCGTGTGGTGTCGGTCGTGGCTTTTGTATCCCGAATATGAACGGGTTTTTGGTGAAAATTCAAACACCGTGAAGTTTGCAAGGAAGTTTGAAACAACCGCAATTCGTGAATTTGAAGAATTTGATGAAGGCTGGAGAGTTTTTGGAGCGGATTGGGGCAGAGAACTGTCGGAATTACCCTGCGACACAACACTTCAGCGGAATTTTATTGAGTATATAAAAAACGGAAAACCATTTGGTGACGGTGCAGGTGTTTTGCTCTATGACGGCAAAACTGTGCTGACAAAAAGATGAGTTATCAACAGGTCTTTTTAAATTTTAGAGGAGATGTACCCGTTTGTGCGGTGAACACTCTTGTGAAGTATGATGAACTTGAAAATCCTGTCTTAACAGAGATTTCTTCGATGGATAAATCGGTATACTTCAAAAGGTCGATTGCTTTTTCGATTCTTTTTGAATTCACATATTCGCTGACGGTACAGCCGAATTGGTCGTGAAAAATCTTATATATAACACTTTTTGATACATTAATGTGTTCTGAAATGTCCTGAACATTTAATCGTTTTTCGAGATTGGCGGAAATGTATGTTTTTGCTTTTTCTATAATCGGGTTTAAATACGGATTGATGATGTTTTCCGTCATAATGTATTTTGCAAGCATGGATGCAATGTTTGCAACACTTTGTACTTTTTTACTGTTATAGAATTCAAGCTGCTGATAGTTTTTTTGCATTTCCGACATTGATAAATCAAATTTTGAAATTTGCGGAAAAATTTTTGAAAAGTCTGTTTCGGTCTTCATCTGACCGAGTATTAAGTATGCAATGATTTCGTCGTTGTACAATATGGGTACAACAACATCCATAAGTCCGGCATGGCATATATGCATTTGCATGGTTTTGGTCTGACAGCATTTTTCAAGAAGTGTTTCGTCGGATTGTATGCAGAGACAGTGTCCTTCATTATTTTCCTGGATAGATGCACAATAACGATTGTTGATGTAAGTTTCCGGAACTAAGGATTGGTAGTCTGTTCCTAAAATCCTACAATTTATTTTTGTTGCATTGTTAAAATCCGTAAGTGCATTTGAAAGTTTGTCTTTGTCATATCGAATATTCATAATATCACCGTAAATATTATACTGTGCAACCGGAAAATTGTCAATATTTTTTGCCAAAACAAAAAATAGTACAAAAAACAAGGAAAATACTGTATGGAGTTTGTTTTTCTAATAATGTATAATGACAGTGTAAATTAATGAAATTCAGGGAGGTATTGATTAATATGAGTTCTGATTATAAGCTTATGTGTTCAGGAAGACTCTTCTCTATATATGATAATGACCAAATTAAGGTCTGAGACCATATTATTTCCATTGAAAGCTTCATGCAAAAATGATACGCTGTAAAGAGTAAATAATTAAAAAGTTTTATATATAAAATTTAACATTTAAGGAGGAAAAACTATGACAAAAAAATTTTTATGTTTGATGCTTTGCTTGGTGCTTATATTGTCCACTTTCATTATTCAGACAATGGGTGCGGCTACATCTGATTACATCATTGAAGATGGAACCTTTTATTCAACCGATTTTGAGTCGGGCTTTACACCATTAACATCAGTTAATATGATGGCCAGGGTGAAAAAAACCGAGGGTGAAAACACATATTATGAGGTAAAGGCAAATGATACTGCTATAATTCAGATTATGAATGTTAGCCAGGATGCTATTGCGTCGAATTCGGTAATTACGTTTGATGTTCGTTGCGATAATAATTCTGCACCACTTTATGTTTATTCCAATACATCGGCGGGTTGGCTGGCTGTAGGTGTTGTTGGTGATGTTGATAATACATGGTATACCTATAAAATCGAGGTTGGAGACTATACAGGTCAATCTTTGTATGATAACCATGCAACACTTGTAAAGGTATACAAAAAAGAGTGTGGTGCGGCTGATTCAACATATGTACAGTTGACAAATGGTTTTGATAATGCTTCTTCCACATGGAACAAAAATGTAGATTGTGAATATGTTTATGCAAAGACCACCGGTACAAATAACGCAAAAACAGGTATGGGTTACTTGTTTTACAGAGCAACTGATACCGATAAAATGTCTGCACAGTACTCAATTGACAACTTTGCAATCATTAAGAAAAATACTGTTACATCAAAAAAGGCGACTTTTGTTGAGGACAGCGGAAACATCACACCAACATTCCCCACAGTAAGCGGATGCGAAGCAGCGGCCACGGCAATCACAGCTGTATATGATGCTGCGGGCAATAAGATAAGTGCAACCAAGGCGACAGTTTCAATCAATGCAGGTATTTCAAAGACAAGTGCACCTGTTGTTGTGGCAAACACTGTTCCTGCTGGCGGCAGAATTGAAGCTATGCTTTGGGAAAGTGATACATCCATACAGCCGATAGCACCGGTGAGTGTGTATGGCACAGCGGCAAAGGTTGATTCATCAGATGCTGCAGGATTTACATATAGTGTGAAAGCAAATGAAATAACGGTTGAGAACGGCGGTTTAGCCGAAGATGCTGTTGTTACACTCAAGGCGGTTGGCGATGACAACAGTTTTGTTTACGCTACGCAGTTTGAGACAACAGACGGAAGTTTCAAAAAGGTTTTTCCTGTTGATTATAGTGGTAATGTTACAGTAACAGTTTCAACTCCCGACGAAACATTTGACTTTACTGTTACACTTGGTGACTGGACAGGATTTAAGACAGCATTTGAAAATCTTGACAAAGACAGTGCAGATGAGTTCTTTGATAATTACGCACACAATTTCACGGTCAACATCAATGGTACAGAAACAAATCTTTTGGATGGAGTAACTCTTGATGCCGCAACAATGTCAAATATCGGTTATCTCAAGTCCATAAAGAATTATGATGCGGATATGACATACAGCGAAATTGTTGATGCGGTGGTTGATCTTGCAACAAAGGACGTTGCGGAAGTAAATGCTTTTATGAGTGAATTTGCTGATGCAAAGGCACTCAGCGAAGCAGATATGACACAGGCAGTTGAAGATATTAGAGAACTTCTTCAGAACGCCACCTTCCTGACTTTTGACAGAACAAGTGATGTAATCTGCAAAGCATTGCTTTCATCAGACGCAACCGATATTGAAAGCTTCTGGGCAGATTATGTTGTTGCAAAAGAGGCACAGGCAACCGAGGAAGCCGCACAGATACCCGGACTTTTTGCGGGTATTGGAAGTGCTGAAGAAATGGAAGGCTTCTTCAATGAAACAATCAGCATTTCGGGTACAGATTATACAATTAAAGAAACTCTTGGTCTCACGGGCAGACTGACAGCGGATACAAATTATGCTGTTATGTACGGAGCATATAGCGTTGTAATTGACGAAACGGATATTACTGAATACGCGGCAGTTGTTACAGCAATTGAATTTCTTCTTGATTATACTGAAGAATATAAGAACTGGATCGCTGAAATTGAGACAAAAACCACAGCAAGTGATGAGTGGGCATCACTCAGAAAGGTGTTTGGAACGGATCTTGACTATGTTACGGCAGAACTTGCCGATACATATTTCAGCAATGAAACAAAGGCGTACAAGAGACTGACGGATATGGGATACACCACCCTTGCAGAAGCAAAATCAGAGCTTGCTGTTGCAGATGCGAAGATTGATTGTCTTGCGGCACTTGATGCGGCAGAAACAGCAAACGAAATCAAGACTCAGGTTGAACTTGCAAAATCAAAGGGCTGGATCACCGTTAATGGGTCTGTCTCTGACACGGAATACGAAAGAATGGTTGGTTTTGGCTTTGATTATTTTTCGGATATTCTTGCGGCATACGATTTTGCAATCGGACCTGACTATGCGGAATATTCCATAAGAGACGGAAAAGGCGGCGGTGAAATCCTTCTTACGGATTTTTCGTCACAGGGTTATCTCATAACCGAGGATGAAGGAGATTATATAAGATTTTCTCCTGACGGAATAAATCGTCATACCGGTGCGGCAGGCGATACAAGCTGGCTTGCTATTGTCAGAAATTCTTCTGCAAATGCAGTAAATTATGCATCACCCAATACAGCTATTACAGCGGACATCCGCTATGTAACAAAGGGTATGCCTTTTATGATTAACTTTGCGAAGCCTGCGGCTTTTTCAGGTACAAACAGTGCCGGTATGTCTGTAGCGCTTATTCCGAGAGAGCTTGACGTATGGTATACATACAAATTTGAAATCGGAAGTTATACTGCTGATACACCGGTGAATGATTATGTAAATGTATATGTGAAAGTAAAAGGAGAAGATGATTCTGCTTATGTACTTCTGAATGGTCTGGATGTTTCTTCGTCCACCAATTTTACTACAAGTGATAACGATATGGATGTTTACGGATATATCTATAATCTTTCCTATGCATCGGCAAAACAGGTGGATATCGGGTACAATTCATACAGATTGAAGCATACAAGCTGGACGGAAGATATATACAATCAGACCGTTACCGATATGGGTACTGTTATGAATGTGTATGAAAGTTCCTACATAGCAAAGAGTGCAGAATTGCAGAACGGGAACGGTGCAGTTGTTACAGAACTTCCCGATTCGGGTACGGTTACACCTGTATACACGGTTAAAAACACGGGAAAATCATGTTTTGTTGATTCAATGGTTGTGATTTATGACGGTAACGGAGTTATGGTTGACCTCATATGTGAACGGAAAACTGTTGTGACAGGTGAGGGAGCGGAAATTTCGGGACCCACTGTTGATGTAACAGCAGTTCCGAAGGGCGGAAGACTGGAAGCTCTTCTTGTTGACCGGACAGACAAAATGAGACCGCTTGCTGATATGCTTGCGTTGGGTACACTTCCTGTAATAGGAGAAACTGATTGTGCAGAAACTACCTTCAGTACAAAGGCAAACATTATAACTGTTGAAGGCACCTTGAATCAGAAAAATGAAAATGTTGTAGTAACAGTAAAAGATTTGTCAGGCAATATTCTTTCTGCAACACAGTTCAAGACTGTAAGACAGGGATATTTCAAGAATACGATCATAATTGACCCTGAACTTGAAACAGACGAGACAAAGGTGAAGGTTCTTGTTTCTACGGCAGAGGGTGTTGTGGAAGAAGAATTGGATATGTCACTTAACTGGAATGGTATGAAAACGGCTCTTGACGGTGAAATCACAGAAAGCTTCTTTGATGAGTTTGCAGATTGTTTTGTGTTTTATGAATCGTTTTCCAACGCAGATGAAAAGTCACAGGCAAAGAAAGTTATAATCAGCTTTACAGATGCAGATGAAAAAACACTTATGACAGCACTTGTGAATACCTTTGCAAAGGCAGGTGCATTTAATGAATTGACAAGTCAGGAAATTCTTGACAAGCTTGTTTCGATAAAGAAAAATATTGACGAAGGCAAGGTTGCAGACTTTGAGAATGCTCTCAAGACAGCAAGTGATGCGGCGGCAATAAAAGCACTTATCACAAGTGATGATGCAAGGGGATTTGTGATGTTTGACGTGACAGATGTATCAAATGTTGATGCGATATGTGGGGTTCTTGCAGAAGCAGAGGCAGATAATTTGCACGACATTCTTGAAATTTTTGAAAATGCAAAAACAGAACAGAAGGAAACAGAAAGCAATGGACTGAGTGGTGCATTTAAGGCAATTTCAAATAAAAATGATATGAAAGCTTTCTTTGCCAATGAAAATCATAAAACAATACTTGGTATTGAAGGGGTGACATACACAGCAGCAGATGCAGTGATAATGTACAGCGTATATGTTCATAAAGATTATGCTGAAATTGCTGATGCAGATGTAGCAGAGGCAATCAAATTTGTTCAGAATTATGTGCATGAATACAACACATGGATAGCTGAAGTAAGTAACAGCAAAACAACAACAGAAGAATGGACTGCAATCAGTAAGGTGTTTGGCGAACTAAACTTTGTGACAGCTGAACTTGTTGAAGCAAATCATAAAGATACAGATGCAAGTGCAAAGGACTTATCAAAGGTTTACGCAAGAATTTCTGACCTTGGATATACGGACCTTGAGGATGCCGGGACAAATCTTGGTGATGATAGTGCTGTAATTACAGAAAAGCTGGCTTGCATTGATGAGGTAGAGCTTCAGGCAAACAGACGGAACGGTTCTTCAACAGGATATCCGAACCTTGTTAAGGCACAGGTTAAGCTGGCGGCAGACAATGGCTGGATTACAATTGACGGTAAGCTGGCTACTAATGATACGGTCTACAGAAAAATGCTTGAAAAACATTATAACTATCTTGCTGACATCGAAGCTATATACAATGAGGCTGTTTCAGCAGGTGGAAATGATGATATCGGTGGCAGACCCGGTGGCGGTGGCAGTACCGGAGGAACTTCGAAAAAAGATGCAGATTCAATCATTATCAATGAGGGTACACAAGCAGGTGGAAATACGGGTCTTAACGTAAACGGTGAAGGACATCCGTCGGCGCCTTTCAAGGACGTTACAAGTGAATATAACTGGGCAGAACCCAGCATTACAGGGCTCAGAAAATATGGCATTATTCTTGGTGACGGTGACGGAAACTTCCGTCCGGGTGCAAACATAAGACGTGAAGAATTTCTTTCAATTCTTTTGAAAGTTTTCAAGATTGAAAACAAGACAACAACAGTTAATTTCTCTGACGTAAACAAAAACGAATGGTATTACAATGCTGTAGCAACAGCTTATGAAATGGGTATTGTCAAGGGTTATTCCGATGGAAGATTTGGCATCGGAGACGATATTTCAAGAGCTGATATGGCTGTTATGGTTTGCAGAACCCTTGATATTCTGGGCAAGGCTCCGGCGGCAGAAGAGGTGGGTTACATTTTCACCGACTATACAGATATTCCGGATTATGCATATAATGCCGTAACAAGACTTCAACAGATGGGGTTGGTAAAAGGTGATGATTTCAGAAACTTCTATCCGACCAACAGCCTTACCCGTGCGGAAGCAGCAGTTGTACTGTGGCCTGTCTTTCAGCAGTCGGGAAGTATGATTCAATAATATTGACAGATACTTTGGACATAATGAATGTAAGTTTAAAACAACAGAAAGGAAAGATAGTATGAGAAAGAGATTTTTAGCAAGTATTTTGTCAATTCTGATGATTGTTTCATCATTTAATCTCACGGCATTCGGTTGGGGCTTCCTTGTGGGTGAAGCTGAATACGGAAGTGAAAATGAATGGCTTAATGCTGATCAGATGTCCATTCTTTATATATGCGGAATTTCAGATTATGAAACCATAAGTGATATGAAGAATGAAGCTGACGCAATTGTTTCAAGAGCAAAAACGGCAGAATACATAAGCAGAATGTCAGGGCTCAGTGCTGCGGCACCTGATGAATATGAAACATTATTTAAAGATTTGACGTCTGAACACATATATTACGGAAATATCAAAGCGGTGGTAGCGGCAGGATATATGCAGGGCGATCCTGACGGATATTTCAGACCGGATGAACCTATTACCACAGCGGAAGCGACAACTGTTCTTCTGAGATGTCTGAATTATAAACCCGTTATTGCTATGTCGGGCATAAATAAAGCATCGAATATGACCGAAATCACGGAGGGGATTCCAAGTCAGGAAAAAATTACAACATGTCAGCTTTTCAGAATGATTTATAATGCACTGAACTCACCTGCAATTTCGACCAATGCTTATAAGCTTTTGCGTGACGGAAGCATGGATGTTGAATATTTAATTGATGAGGATTATCTTGGCTTTGAACATCTTCTGGGTCTGATTTCGGCAAAGGGTGTTTTGGAAGCAACTCCCGACACATCTCTTGAATCACCCGAAACCATGTTAAAAGAAAATCGGGTTGTTGTGGCAGGCGTTGAGTATGAATACGAAGGTGATGCCACAGCACTTCTGGGCTATGATGTGAACTATCTCTATAAAGAAAAAGGCAATAATTGCAGAGAAATTGTTTATATGTATAAATCCGACAGAAATAAAGAATTTGTTTTGACTCATGATGTTATTGATGACTTTTCCGACGGTGTTTATACATACGAACATAACAACAGCACAAAGAAAATTGTTCTTTCGGGAGAACATGATATTCTTTTCAATGACATGGCAAATCCCAACTGTACCGAGGAGGAAATGAATCCTGCCTTTGGTAAGGTTACGTTCATAAACAACGACAAAGACCGTGATTATGATGTGATAAAGGTTGTCAGCTATGATTTCTATGTAAGCTCGAATATAACGGATGACGGCAAAACCCTCTATTGCAAAGATCGTGACGGAAATGATATGTTTATCAGATTTGAACCGCAGGATGTTGTTGAAATCTGGTACAGAGGTGAAATTATTGAGAGAAACAGAATGAAATCAAATCAGCTTTTGGCAGTGCGTGAGACCAGCGACAGTTCAGGCGGCGGAAAAAAATATATTATTGAATGTCAGAAAGCTGAAACTTCAAATGTGAAGATAAGCACAATCAAACAAGATTCCATTGTGACGGAAGACGGTATGGCATTCACCTTGTGGGACGGTCTCAAGGGTAAGCTTGACATGGAAACACGATACAACATCTACACATGGGATGGCGTTGCGGTTGTTGCAATTCCTCTTGATAAATCGGACAGTCAGAACGTGTATCTTATAAACTTCAGTGCGGAAGCCGAGAATTTCGGTGATGTTTCTGCAAAAATTGCGGTTGTTGATACTTCTCAGAAATATCAGGTCTTTGATGTGGCAGAAAAAGGCTATCTTGACGGAGCTTCATACACAAAAACCGACCTCACAAGCGGACGGTTTGAAAACGACCTGCAAAGAGGTACTGAATATTCAGTGGGAAGAAGTGCTGAATATCCTTTTGCACAGCCTGCAAAAATTTCATTTAATGCCAAGGGTCAGGTAAATAAAATTGATACATATTACCTTGGTGCCAATGAGAATTCAAAAGAAACACTTCAGCCTGCAACCGTGTATGATGAAAGCGGAAATCTTGTTCCGCTGACAGAAGCCATAGCGGTCAGATTTTACGGAGGCGGATTTTATTACAGCGGTGTTAAGGTGGACGGTTATCCTCAGCTGATAGATACCACGGGAGCAACAATTATTTTTGTTCCCCGTGGAGACAGAATGGACGATATTTCATATACCACAGGAACGCTTTATTCCTTTGTTAATGGCGGAACCTATACCTTTGATATAGTAGGTCAGGACAGAGCAGAAGGAACAGCGGAGGTAATGTACTACTATTATGATGAAAATGAATCAAATTATTCAAAAAGCAGTCCTATGATAGTGGCAGACCTTTATTCGGAACTGAATGCAGAGGGCGAAGTACAGTGTATCGTGAGTGCATATGATGGTGCAACCCTTAAAAATCTGATTGCAGAGGAAGAATTCTTTAGCACCATTAACATCGGTGATGTTTGTTACTTCAAAACCAATGCAAGAAACGAGATTCTTGAAGGCGAAATACAGTTTTCACCGGTTGACGGCTTGGGAGATGTGCTGATGAAGACATATGCAACTTCAACCGCCAATATTAGTGAAATTGTGGGTTCTGTTATGGGTACACCCATGAATATAAACGGCAGTGTTTTGAGATTTGCTCTTGAAAAACCCGAAGATATTCCCATGGGAAGCGACGGAGCGGCAGATTTAAGTGATATCGGCATGGGTGTTTTCGCAACAAGCTCAGCGGGAGTATTTAAATTCTCAATTGTTAACGGAGCACCAAAGGTTGAAACGGCTTCGGTTGCAGATATAATTACCCATAAGAAAAACCCTGACGAAGCATCGCTGATTATAGTAAACAAAACTGCAAGTACCAACAATGCAGCTCAGATTTATATTATTGAACAGTAAAACGATTTATGGGGATGTAAAAATTGACCGGACCGCAAAAAGGGAGAAAAACATTGATTTCAGGAACGTTTGTGTGTTTCGGAAAATTTTTTCTATCCCCCTTGGAAATTTAAAATATTGCTGAGAAAGGACAAAAAATATGAAAAGAATTATTTCATTTATATGTATGATTGCTGTTCTCTGTACCGTGTTCGTGCCTGCAGTTTTTACTATTGAAACAAAGGCTGCCGGTGAGGTTGCATGGCACAGCTATTGGAAAACAACACAGGGTTCGCCCCGTATTACAGAATCAGGTTCGGTTATACTTCCCACCGGCTCGCAATTTACATATTCATCAAGCGTTCCCAAAAAATATTCCCTGGAATTTTCGGCAAAAGTTCGCACATACAGCAACAGTATTGGTCTTCAGGGAAGGTATGGTGTGCGTCCTGGTGTTTATATCCGATCTAATCAGCTGGTTGCAATAGCAGGCGGACATATAGTTAAAACCGAAGGCAATCAGGATGGTTGGCATGATTACAAAGTTTTCATTGACATGGAGAAAGGAATCCAGAAAACATATTATGACGGAATCTATGTAGGTGAATGGACCCTTAGCGGGGCAGTGAATGGCAACAACTGGATGTTCTGGGCAGAAAACGGCGGTGAGCTTGAAATTGATGATGTGAAAATCACCGAGCTCACTGGTGCTGAGGGCGACTCAGAACAGAAAGAAGAAATGACAGTTCCTGCAGATGGTTATACTCAGCCATTTTTCTATGATTTTTATGACCTTGAAGGCATCAAAATTTTGGATGATGGAAATTTTGTAGAACACAATGCAGAGGAAGGTGTTATTACAATAGATCGTGAACGCGGACCGGGGCAGGCGTCATATGTCGAAATTCCTCTCAAACCACCGACAAACTTTGATATGGAGTACAGAATCAGAAAGTTTGAAACAGACCCTAAATATATGCCGGGCACTTTGGCAGTTGAAATTTCCACGGATGACAGACATACATGGATCTATATGGGTTCGGGAGCAATTTCTATGAGGCATAATGCGGAATATCGAGAAGACCCATTTTATGATGGTCCCTTCATTGCGACACCATATGAATTTCCGATGGATGGCCAATGGCGTACCCTTAAGGCTGAAGTCCGCGACAAATGGATTACATGGTATATTGATGGTGAAGAGTTTGTTACCTATGAATATTTTTACAGAGCCGCTACTTCCTTCCACACAGCTATAGGTGCTCAACCTGCTGTGGATAATCAGGCGGTTCATGCAGATATTGACTGGGTAAAATATACACCTTATTTTGATGAAGAATTGAAGATGACTTCACCCATGACAAATTCAGAGGCTTTGGCTGGAGGCGATATTTTCATCAAGGCAGAAACAACGCTTGATACCGACAAAATTGATTATTACATAAACACAGTTTATGTTGGTTCAGGTTACCGAAATGAAGGTTATGCATACACTCTCAATAATGTAAAAGCAGGCAGATATCACATAACTGCGAAAGTTGGCGAAATTGAAACCGCTGAAACCATAGTAAATGTTCTCAACAAGTATGACGGTAAGTTAAGTTTAATCAAAAAAGAGATTAAGGTTGGCGAAAACCTCAAGGCAAAGGCAGAGGTTGGTTCACTTGCGGATGCATACAAGGGTGTGAAAGCAGAATTTTATGTAAACGGTCAGCTTTATTCCACCGACACAGCGGTACCCTTCGAAACAGAGATAAAGAATCTCAGAATCGGCACCAATTCGGTTGTAGCAAAGGTTTATGACAGTGCCAATGTCTGTGTGCAGACAAATGTGGAGAATGTGGATGTCAGCTATGTAAAGGATGCAGAGTTTGAAATCGGTCGTGAATATGAACTCAATTATGACTACACATCAGGGACAGGAAAAATTCACTTAAATGACGGATATTTTGATTTGTCAATCACAAACACCAAAGACGGTATTACTTATACAACCGATAAAGGCACCGAAACCTATAAAAACATTGGTTATGGTGAATACAAGGTGGTTGTTACCGCAGGTCACGCAGAAATTTATTGGAAGAATCAGTTCCTTCAGTCAATTTTGCTTCCATACAAACCTGCAAAGGCAGAATTTACAAGTGACGGGGTTTCAAACCTTACTCTTGGAGGCAGTGGTGTAAAGACAGAGATTGCGGGCACATATTGGAAGAACAACATGACAACATGGTCTTCGGGCCCTCTTCCTGTGAAGGAGCAGTATTATTATTCACTTGAATTCGACAAGAAGGACGCATCAACGGAAGAAGTTTATGTGAGTGATGGTCACTATAATGCGACACTTTACTTCCGTGAAGACGGAATTTATGCATACCGTCAGCAAACGGTTCATGAATCACCATCAGAGTTTAAGCTTTCGGATAAAGTGGAGCCGGGTTATTATCGCCTGACGGTTGGTCATGGTATTGCGCATCTTTATCGGAATAATGTACTTGTAGGAAACTTCAGATTTGTTGACTATTATTCAGCGCAGTCTGAGATAAAGAGAACAATGTCAAACCCAGCATCTTCAACACTGTTTGTTCTGAAAAATTCAAATGATGTTTACTATCATAGTGACGATTTTGAAAACAAGACAGAGCTTCCTTCAGAGGAATATTGGTATGAAAGTGTAACAAACTTCCGTTTGTCAGGTTCTGAAGAAATTTCAACCAGCTTGAATGCAGAAGGCGGAAATCATTTCACCACCATTAAAGGCTCAGGTACATATGTCCTCAATGCCAGTGACAGATATCCCCAGCTCAAGTGGCGCGGAAGAGTGGAAGAAGCATCCGGAAGAATTTTTGCGGTGATTAGAGTTGGACTTAATCAGGCACACGAAAAAATCGGATACGACTTTGATAAAAAGAGCTGGTTTCACGAAGGTATCACATGGAATGGCGGATATTATGATAAAGACCAGAAACTTGACCCCAATGCTTTGAGAGCAGGCGAATGGTATGATTTTGAGTTAAAGACCGATGACTTTAATATCACACTTCTGGTAAACGGCAAAGAAGTTTACAAAATAAGACTTACTTATGATCTTAAAAAGATTTGGTTTGGAAGATTTGGTGTGGGTATTCAAAACTCAGAATACAGCATTGATGATTTTGAATATAAAGGTGAGAACCGCGTTACACCGGGCGCAAGAAACTATGTGGCTCTTCAGTTTGCAGAGGTAGACATAAATTCATGGAACGGAAACTCATCAGCGGAAACTCCATATGGAGGCTTAGGTGGTACATCTGACTTCTGGAAGATTGATGATGATATGGTATATGCTTACACTAACCTTGGTGAAAACTCAGGTATTAGAATTACCAACAAAGGAAAAACATGGGAAAAGAATGTTGGAGCAAACCTTGTTACACTTCCTGAGTATACATCACAAATCGGAACATTGCCGGACGGCACTATTGTTGCTGTAATAAATAACACCAAAGCGTTGCAACCACAGTATTCAAGAATTTCTAAAGACGGCGGAAAAACCTGGAGCGAAAAATACCTTATCCATGACGGCACATATGGATGGATCGGAACAAATGACCGTGTTCGTTTGATAGGCGATAAGCTTTTCGTGGTGTTTGCGTCAGGTATGGAAAGTTATACAATAAATACTGTATTCTACACCGAGGATGGCATGAACTGGCACCGAGCAGAACCTGAATTCATGACAACTCCGGAAACGGGTATAGTTTCAGACGAGCCGCTCGTTATGGAAACTCCTGATGGTGAAGTGAGAATTTATGCCCGTTCAAACACAGGTTTCATCGTATATTACCCGTCATATGATGGTGGAAAAACCTTTGAAACAGAGTGGCATTATACAGGTCTTCCGCAGTGCGAATGTGCTTTCAGTATCCATAGAGATGAATACGATCCGAACACATATTATGCAGGTCTTCAGTACAGCACTGAGCCGACACAACAGTCAAGAGGCGGAAGCCCCAGAACTCAGTATGCTCTCTTTGTGAGCCATGACGGAATGGAAACCTGGGAATTTGTTTCTGACCTTGTTTCAACAGGAAGTGTGTCGGAACTCCTGATGAGTGACATTGCCATGAAGATATATGACAACGTTATGTATTACAAGATTAACAGTCTCAATGGCCCCGGAATGCGTCAGGTTGGATCTCAGGATCTTGGCAAGATAAAATCACTTAAGAGACTTCCCCAGTATCATTTCTTGTATTACCTTGGATACGACGTAGCAACAAACCTTGCAGATAAGCATTGTGTTATTTCAAAGGATAAGGGTACAGGATGGTATTACGGAACATATTCCGTATCAAGTGTCAGAGACGGCAGAGCCGACATTGCCACAATAGAAAACATATTCGGTGTTACTGCAAGCAAGTCGGGCAGCAGCGTTACACTCAATTTGGGTGACGGAAAGGTTACATTCACCGAGGGTTCAAAGGAATATGACAACAACGGGGTTAAAGGGACTGCTGAAAGAGAGATTCTCAAGGACGGTTATCTTGACCTCAAAACACTCAGCGAGATTTACGGAAAGGTATTCCGTGAAGCAGAAAATTCATACGTTATTTTGGATAATGCTGAAGCGATTCAGCCTTTCCAGACAAGTATAGACAACATGGTATAGTTTTTTAAAATGAAGGTTTGTAAAAATATAGCTTTCGTCCTAAAGCATACAATAATAATTGACATAAAGTATGTTAAGTTACAAGGAGAACTGACCCTATGAAAATAAAAACTATTATAATCGGGCGTTTGGGAAACAACAAAACCGTTTGTATGGCAGCCGATGAATTGAAAAAATATTTTAACCTTATGGATGCAAAGACATTGGTTGATATACGGATTTATGAGGAATACGATAAAAATCTGCCGAATGTTTTGTGGGTCGGCACGGATGATGTGTTGCGTGACAGTTTGAAACCTGTGAAAGACAGTAGTCTTGATGATGCAATATGCATTTCGGTTGATGACTTTTGCGGATTTATAACCGGTTCAAATGAAAGGGCGGTATTGATTGCCGTGTACCGTTTTTTGAAGGAGCTTGGAGTGAGATGGCTGTGCCCCGGAAGAATCGGTGAGGTTGTTCCTGAAAAAGAAACTGATAAGTGTAGTGTGCATATAAGCGAGGTTCCTTATATGCGACACAGATGCATTTGTATTGAGGGTGCCAACTCATACGAACATATTGCAGATATGATTGACTGGATACCGAAAGCAGGAATGAATGGTTTCCTGATGCAGTTTAAAAATCCATATGAATTTCTGCAACGATGGTATTTACACCAAAAAAACGAAAAGCTGGGAACAATTACCTTCACCCCTGAAGATGCAGTGCATATCAATAACAAGTGCTGTGAGGATATTCTTCTCAGGGGACTTGAATACAATGCCGGAGGACACGGATGGACAACCGAGCCTTTTGGAATTTCATCTGATGGCTGGACAAAAGTCGACGACGGTGATATTCCTGATAAAATACGGGAATGTTTTGCTATGATAGACGGTAAAAGGGGTCTTTTTTGCGGAGGCCCCGCAATTACGCAGAACTGTTACAGCAATCCGACTGTCATTTCGAAAATAAGCCGTGCGGTTGCAGATTATTGTGAAGAAAATCCGGAAATGGATTATGTTCATGTGTGGCTTGCGGACAGCCGTAACAATTTCTGCGAATGTGAGAATTGTCGTGATTTCCGACCTGCCGACCTTTTTGTCAACTTGTTGAATTATGTTGACGAAGAAATGACTGCAAGAAATATAGGAGCGAAGGTGGTTGTGGATTCTTACAATGATTTGTCATGGGCACCGCAAAAATTTGCCTTCAAAAATCCGGACCGTTTCATTCTTATGTTTGCACCAATCACCAGGTTGTTTGGAACTTCCCTTGCAGATGTGGAAAGCAAAGACATTCCATCGGTGGAATGGCCTTTTGAATTGAACAAGCTGGTTATGCCCAGAGAAAATGCTCCCATAATCAGACTTATGAAAGGCTGGGACGATTTCCGTGTCGGGGAACGTTGCGTGTTTGATTATCACTTCTGGAGCACCACATTAATATCGGATGTGGGCGGCTTCAAAATTGCCGATACACTGTTCCGCGATATTGATGCGTATAAGGAGATTGGTATAGATGGATTCACATCTTGCCAGGTTATGCGTTACAGCTTTCCAACCAACATACCAATGCAAATTATGGCCGATAAGCTGTGGGATAAAAATGCAGATTTTAATGTTATTGTCGACAGCTATCTGAAGGATGCATTCGGCAGAGAATACAAAACTGTGCGGACGTATCTTGAAACCCTTTCAAAGCTGACGGCATACTGGGTTAAGAATGAAGAACCTGACGTGATGGTTGATGAAAAGCTCAGGGCGGACAACGAAAGAGGTCTTGAACTTATTGCTGAATACCGCTGTGTGTTCAAAAGAATTGCTGAACAATGTGATTTTGAAAATAATGTTCAGAAGATGTTCTGGGGATTTTTGATGAAGCATATTGAACTGGCAGAACTTGCAATCAGACTCCAGGTTAGAAAATTTTCAGGTGAGTCACCTGATGAACGTCTTGATGCTATTGATGCATACGCAAATGCTGTCAGGGATGCGGAACCTGAACTTTACAGAGTTTTTGACGTATGGCGTCAGCTTCTGACACTTTCCCATGCAACACCTATTGAAGATGCACATTAGTGAGGTATTTAAAAGAAGTTCAGAATGTGCAAAAAATTAAGCAAGATTTATTTTTCTGTGTTTTCTCCGTCCCCACACGGCGGAAATGCAGTTTAATAAATGGACATTTTTAGGATTGACATAAGGAAAATTTATTCAAAGAAAGGATGAAAAAAGATGAAAAAACTTTTAAGCATTTTGATGACAGTTGCGATGCTTGCATCGTTGTTGGCTGTTCCTGCAAATGCATTCGTACCTGTAAGAGAGGGCTCTTTTGCGGTTAATTTTGTTCAGGATTATTCTGATGAAAGCAAAACTGACTTCACAACGGGCTACGGAGAACCGGGTGTTACCAACGCTGCCACAATAGTTGACGGTAAAGCTGTTTATGTGCCCAATACCAAAAACAACGCTATGACCCTTGTTTCGGATGTTGAGGTAAGTGCAACAAAATTTACTGTTGAATTTGACGTAAGTGTCAATGTTGATTTTGCCGATTTCTCGGCTGACAATGGCGGATATGCATTTTTCTTCGGTACAGAACAGGGTACAAATCCCTATGCAGTTGAGATTTATCCCTCCGGCATGAAAGCCAATACTGTACGCACTTACAAAATCACAATCGACTCAGCCTTTGATGCAGATGCTGTAGCTACATACGGCTCGGTTAGCGGTCTGGCTACAGTTCAGATGAAGGATGGGGACGGTGAATTTACAGACGTTACTTATCGTGCAGCTTGTGACAGATCGGCATACAGATGCTACCTTGCCAACTATTCAAGCACAGCATATGCTTTCAACCAGCTTTTCCTCAGTCCTGACAATCAGTTCACCCTTGGCTCAAGATTTATGAATAATAAAGTACCTTACACCGGTGAACTTGAAATCACTCTTGATAACATCAGAATCTATTCCGAAAAGGTTCTCACACCTTATGAAGTAACCAACGGAATTAAGTTCACAAACGATGCAGAGGAAGCATTTGTAAACGGTATTGCTGCTTCAAATATTTCTTGTACTCAGTCGAGTGAAGACGGTAACGGCTACTATGCGCTGAAACCATTGGGTGACGGTGCTGTTCAGGTTGGTCTTGCAATGGATGATTATCTTGATTACGGTCAGACACTTACATTTGATCTGCGCAATGATAATGCATCTTCAAAATCGTTTAAGCTTCTTTGCTACAATGCAACCCGTGGTGCCAGAGTTATCTGTGTTCTGATAAGCGGACTGACACCTGACACATGGTATACTTATAAGTTTGATGTAGCAGAAGATGGAACTTTTACTGTTTACAGAAAGCTCCGTGGTGCTGCTGATTCAACCTATACCGTTCTTGAAGCAGGAAATGGCTGGCAGGTTGACGCAGCCGGTATCGGTTCGTTTAAGGGTATTTATATGGGCTTCAGAACATCAGGCGGTGGGTATGCTACAACACAGTATTCAATTGATAATATTCAGGTGAGAGACAGCATTGCATATGCAGGAAACCTGTCAAAGACAGATGCTACACTCGTTATTGACACTCCCGAAAGCACCGAGACTGTTTTCATGGCTTCATATGACGGAGAAAGACTTGTTGATGTTGATTTCACAACACTTGACGGTGCAAACAACAAGGCGGAACTCAGCGTTGACGGAGGAACCTCCGCAACAAAGATTTTTGTCTGGAATCTTGCAGAAGACGGAAGCTCAAACATCATTATGGCTCCAATTGAAATTCAGTAAAAAGCAGAAGTTCTTATAATATAACGATAACGAATGCTCTTGCATTCATCCGGCCGTTATTAGTATATAGATAATAAGTATTTTTGCATATTTCTTTGCGGCGGAACAGTTTTGTGGGGCTGTTTCGCCGCAACAGAAAATATTAAGCCCAGATACGTTAAAATTACTTGGAACCCGCAAAATCCGGGGGTTAACCAATATCATTAAGTTAAGGCTGTTAACGAATGTGTCATTCTGAACGAAGCGGTAGCGAAGTTGAAGAATCTTTGTTGTGCGAAAGATTCCTCGACAGGCTCGGAATGACAAATTCTTAAATTAATGATATTGCTGTTTCAATATTCCCTTTTGAGACGGGTTTGCGAATTCCAAGAAATTTTACATATTCAATTTATGCAGGTGGAAAAATTTTCTCACAGAAAGGAGATTGTTATGAAAAAAATTATTTCATTTGTGTGTGTGATTGCGCTTTTTTGTACGATGCTGCTATTTGTAACTCCTGTGGGGGTGTCAGCGGCAAGCGACTGGACAGGCTTTACCACAACCAAGGGTTCATACACCCAGTTGTCAGATGGTTCAAGGCGACTTTCGGGTGATGCTGAAATTACATATACCTATGTGTGGCGTCCCAAGAAGTATGCTGTTGAATTCAGCGTGAAAGTAACCAAGCCGAGCAACAGCATCGGACTTCAGGCAAAAGCTTCATGGACCAGACCCGGGGGATATATCCGCAACGGATATTTCAGCACAATGTCAGGTGGTTACAGGGTGGAAACACCTGGAAGCTGTGACGGAGCGTTCCATACTTACAGGCTTGAAATTGACCACATTCAAAGCACCCAGACGGTATATTATGATGGGAAATATGCAGGAGTTCAGACTTTAGACGTGCTGGATTCCAATTCCTGGTTGGGCGATACATATACCTTTTGGACGGCAAACGGTGGCGAAATGGAAATTAAAGAGGTTTCGTTTACTTCTCTTATGAACGGTCAGGGGGCGGAGTTCCCTGTGGATTACACTGAGGCATATTTTGAGGACTTTGAAACATTGGACTACTGCCGTGTTCCTGAAGGGAATTTCAGTCAGTACTTTACACATGATGCGGAAAACGGAACAGTTCAGATATACAGAGAAAAAGTAGTGGGAGTTTCAACCTATGTGGAACGTCCCCTGAGGGCAGCGAAGAATTTTGATCTGGAATTTCGTCTGAAGCAAATAAAGGTGGATGAAAGTCTTAATCAGGCAACCTTCACCATAATGATTGCAACCGATAACAGATACACCTGGCTTACTTTTGGCGAAGAAGGTATTGGATTCAACGGGTACGGTGAATATATGGCTGACCCCACATATACGGCACTTACCCACGGTATTCCCTACAGAATTGGCTATGATTGGTTTGAAATTAAGGGTGAGTTTCGTGACAACTGGGTCACCTGGTATATCAAAAAAGACGGCGAGACGGAATATAAAGAGCTTATGAACTACAAAGTTCGCCAATCTGCCATGAATACGTGGCAGACAGCGGTTGGCTCCAATTACAGTCAAAATAATTTGTCGGGTGGCATAATTATGGACTGGCAAAAATATACGCCCTATGGTGACTTTGCCATTACATCTCCTGCTTTAAATTCGGTATATGCCGAAGGGAGTGAAATATTATTCGGTACCAATATCAGAGATTTGGGCGATACCACCGGGAAGCGTATTGAATATTATCTGAACGGCTTTCATGTGGGTGCGGCAGATGCATGGAGTGCATTTTTCTACAGATTCAAAAACGTAAAACCGGGCGTGTATAACCTTGTTGCTGTTTGCAGTGACGGACAAAAAAGTGCTGAAACCACATTTACGGTTCAAAAGTCATACAGCACAACAACAGAGCAAAAAATCATTGACGACCTTGGAATTGCGTTCAATGGTGATGCCGATAACACATGGTATACATACAAAATAGTGGTGGGAGACTTTAACGGAAGCAAGTCCTTTGCTGAAAATCACGATGAATTTGTAAAGGTTTATCGCAAAGTTCGGGGGGCGGCTGATTCGGAATATGTTGAATTGCATGGAATTATCTCTCCGAGCTTATATGATTCCAATGACATAGAGGGCATCGACTATCTTTATAATTCGACCTTTTCCACAAGAGCGGATATGCTTAATTTCGGTTATTATAATGCAAGATTCAATGAGAAAAAATCCGAGGAAGTGAAAACGGAATATTCCATTGACAATTTTCAGGTATCAGGGGATTTGGCATATTCAGGAACTGTGACAGCCACCGATGCGGAAATTTATGTTGAATCAAATGAGGATGTTGAGGCGATTGTCCTTGCATCCTATGATGAAAAGGGTGTTTTGGCGGATGTGGCATTCGCAGAACTTGACGGCGGAGAAAACTTTGCTGATTTGAACATCAAATCGGGAAGCGTAACAAAGCTCTTTATCTGGAGTGGTTTTGCAAACGGTAAACCACTTTTGGGAACGCCCATAGAAATTAAGTGATTGAGAAAGGAGAAACAGTATGAAAAAATTACTCAGCAGTTTTATTATAGTCACAATGATTATGACTGTTCTGATGATCCCGATTACGGCATTTGTTCCCCAAAGCAATGAACACAACGTAAGTGATGGCGTGTCATATTCGGTGGATTTTGAGTCAGCACCTGCAGGATTTTCGGCATCAAGTGCCGACGCAACAAAAAAGACTGAAGAAGACGGAAACGGTTATTATACAATCAAACCAAACAATGAGTCTGCAACCATTTCCTACTGGGGAAAACAGATAACTCCGTTGCTCCTTCCCAACACAACCATAACACTTGACCTTAAGTGTGAAACCGATGGTATGCCTTTTCTGATTTCTCTGGGAAGACCAACAGCACTTGAAACCAGAAACCTTGAGGACAGCATCAGTTACGGTACATCGGTTACGGCGGTTGCTTCGTTGAAAAGTGATACGGAAACAGCAGAAAAAGTACAGTTTTTTGTGAACGGACAGCTTTACGGGGAGGATACGGCATCTCCCTTTGAAATGAAAATTTCAGGTCTTGAAATCGGAACGAATTCAATTCTCACAAGAGTATATTGCAAGTCGGGATTGATTGTTCAGAGCGAGCCACAGCCGGTAAAGGTGGATTATGTTCCCGAAAAAGCTTTTGACATCGGTCAGGAATATGAGCTTGATTATAAATATTCGGGCGGAAATGGTAGCGTTGAAATAAAAGACGGCTATTTCGGTCTTTGTGTGACCCATTCGGAAAGCGGTATTTCCTACGTAACCGCCGACGGCGAAGAAACATATCCGAACATCGGCAGCGGTGATTATAAAATAGTTGTTGCGTCGGGTCATGCTGAAATTTATTGGAACGGACAATTTTTGCAGTCGGTTTGTCTGCCATATGACGTATCATCGGCAAATATCAGTTATCAAAATGTTTCCGACGTATCAGTAAAAAGCAGCGGCGTCAAGGCGGAACTTGTGAAGGTTGAAAACGGTGACAGCTTTGAAAATGATGCATTTGCTGAAACTCAGTATTATTCACTTGAGTTCAACAAAAATGATTCTTCCAACGAGGAAATATACGTAAACGACGGCAGATACACAACAACCATTTATTTCAGAAATGACGGAATATATGCAAAAAGACAATTGACATTGAATGTTACTCCAAGCGAGCAAAAGCTTTGTGATTCGGTTGAGGCCGGATATTACCGTTTGACCGTTGCACAGGGGATTGCACAGCTTAGTCTTGATAATAAGCCTCTCGGCAATTTTAGATGTGTTTTTGGCGGCAGTAGACCGAAGATAAAAAGAGCTGTGACAAACCCTGAATCCTCCGACTTTTTTGCAATGAAGAAAACCGATGATGTGTATTACCACAGCGAGAGCTTTGAGGGCAAAACAGAGCTTTCATATGAAGACTACTGGCAGACAACTCCCATAAATTACAGAACTGCGGCGTCCGAAGGGGGCATTAATGCAGAGCTTATGAATGCTGACGGCGGAAACAACTATATGAAGCTCAGCGGCGCGGGGGTTTATGTGCTTAATGTTGCAGATCAGTACCCAAGCATGAAATGGCGAGGCAGGATTGAAAGCCCTTCGGGTAAGTTCTTTGCGGTTATCCGACAGTCCTTTATTCAGCAGCACACAAAGATTGGCTATGACTTTGACGGTCAGAACTGGTTCTTTGAAATCATGGATATTAACGGCAATATTATCAATTCGGGAACTCTGAGTGCACCCAATGCTTTTGAAGCAGGTGTGTGGTATGACTTTGAGGTTGTGTGTGACGGATATAAAGTCAGCATTTTGGCGAATGGTGAAGAAGCATTCACCAAAGAGCTTCCGACCAATGACCTTGACCTGATTCACTACGGACGTTTGGGCATTGGTGTTGAAAATTCGGAATATAGCTTTGATGATTTTCAATATAGAGGCAAAAACCGTGTAACTCCCGGTGCAAGCACCTTTGTGCCGTTACAGTTCCTCGGAGAGGACATAAATTCGCAGGGGAATTATGCTGTTGACCAGAAATATGGATATGTGGGTGGCGTTGAAACCTTTTTCAAGGATACAGACGGAACGGTTTACGGTATTGCAACCGAAGACACTTCCAAAAATGGCAACCTCAAAACTACGGACAACGGAAAGACCTGGGAAATAGCCAATGGCGGTCCCTATACGAAGTTGGTAAATTGCTATACGCAAATGCCTGACGGAACATTGGTGGGCCTGGTTCGAGGAAATGCAAAACCTGATACGCCACAGTATTCAATAATATCCAAAGACGGCGGAAAGTCCTGGAGCGAACCATATCTGATTCATGACGGAACATATGGTTACATAGGAACGGGAGAGAGGTTCCGATGCACTTCAGATGGCAGGGTTTTTGCGGTATTCTCCAGTGGATATGAGGGATTTACCCGTTTTACGGTATTTTACAGTGATGATGGAATGAACTGGAACAGAGGCGAACAGGAATATATCACCCATTACGAAACGGGAATTGTTTCGGATGAAATTATAGTTGTGGATACTCCAAGAAAAAATGAAGTGTGGCTATATTTCCGTTCTGATACGGGATTTATCACCTATTACAAATCCTTTGACAACGGAAAAACATTTGATTTGACCCCACATCTTTCGGGACTTCCGTCGGTGTGTTCCGCATACAGCATAATGCGTGATGCAGACAGGACTGACACATACTATGCGATGTTTGTGTTTGATACCGTAACGGCAACACAAACACGATCGGGTTGGCCAAGAAATCGTTACTCAATGGCTGTCAGCCATGACGGAATGGAAACCTGGGAATTTGTTTCGGATCTGATTGCAACCAACGATGTTCCCTATAACTGGATGAGTGACCTGAATCTGTATTACTTCCGTGACGGAACTCTTTACTGGAAGATGCACAGCCTCCAGGGACCGGGTCTCAGAATGATGGGAGTTCAGGATATTGAAAAAATAAAATCTGTTAAAAGACTTCCTGAAATGCATTTCAGATATCTTCTGGGCTATGATCCCGTTGAACACAGTGCGAAAAAACATTGTGTTGTGTCAAAAACAAAAGATATTGCATGGATTTATGGCGACTATTATACAGCACAAGCGGAAGCCGGCAGAATTGATCTGAAGACAGTTGAGAAAATATTCGGTGTAACTGCCACAACTTCGGGAACAACAATTACCCTTACTCTTGGTGGCGGAACGGTCGTGTTTACCGATGGCTCCGCTTCATACAAAGTGAATGGTTCGTCCAAAACGGCATCAAGGGTGGTTGCATCGGACGGATATATTGACCTGAAGGTGCTGTGCCAGGTGTTTGGGAAGGTATTCCGTGAAACAGAGAATTCGTATTGTGTTATGAATCAAGCAGAAATTGTGGATATATATCAGGCGATGATAGATGAATTAGTATGACAAGTTTTTGGACAATAAATCAGGAGGTTTTGATATGCAAAAGGCAACAGTTGAATTATTGGAAAAATTTGATGAATTATATTTAAAAAGAAAAACAGAAATCAATAATGCGAATGACAAGGCGGAGTTTCAGGGAACGGTATATTATGTGAGCAATGATGGCGATGACAGTAATGACGGAAAGTCTCCTGAAAAACCATGGAAAACAATGAACCGTGTCAACGGAAGCTGGCTTTTGGAAGGCGATGCAGTTTTATTCAGACGAGGCGATGTTTTCAGAGGCTGGCAGATTAGTGCAAAAGCCGGAGTTACCTATGGGGCATACGGTCAGGGGAAAAAGCCTCAGTTTTTGGGGCATATTGAAAACCTTGCTTCCCCCGAGCTCTGGGAAGTGTATGATGCAGACAAGCATATATGGAAGCACACAAAACGAATAACAGACCCCGGAACACTGGTTTTCAATGAGGGGGATGCGGTATCAAGAAAGTTGATTCCGTCATTCAGGAATATGCAGTTTGTGTGCCGTTATGATGAATCAAAACCATTTGTAATGGAAGATGAAATGACTGAGAATCTTGATATATTCTGGTATTTTGACAGAATTCTGGCATACGGTGAATCCAAAGGTGAGAAATTTCCTGTTCCGGCTGTGGGGGCTACACCTGAGTATGCAGGTGATTTGTATCTCAGATG
>JAZNLK010000073.1:0-3689 GCA_045579055.1 Clostridia bacterium | reverse complement strand
CGAGATCGCTCTTTACGATATCGACCCCGAAAGACTTGAAGAGTCCTACATAATGATCACCTCGCTCAACAAAAATATCAACGAAAATCGCGCGACTGTCAAGAAGTATCTTGGCGTTGCAGAAAGAAAGGACGCTCTCCGCGATGCAACCTTCGTAGTAGATGCTATCCAGGTTGGCGGCTACGACCCCTGCACCATCATTGACTTTGAGATTCCGAAGAAGTACGGACTTCGACAGACCATTGCCGACACTCTCGGTATTGGAGGAATTTTCAGAGGTCTTCGAATGATTCCTGTTCTGCGTGACATTGCGGCAGACGTGGAGGAGGTTTGTCCTGATGCATGGTTCCTGAACTATTCAAACCCCATGGCGATGAACACCGGCTTTTTGCAGAGATATACCGGTATGAAAACAATCGGACTTTGCCACAGTTGGCAGACTTGTATCGGTGAGCTTTTTGAAACAATGCGTCTGGATTTGCCCGAAGGCGTTACAGGCAAAATTGCAGGTATAAATCATATGGCTTGGCTTCTTGAAATCCGTGACAAGGATGGCAACGATCTTTATCCCATGCTGAGAGAAAAAGCCGAAGTGATGAATACCACCGAAATACACAGCAATATGGTTCGTTTTGAATATATCAGACGCTTTGGATATTATTGTACAGAATCCACATGGCACAATGCGGAATATAACCCCTTCTTTATCAAATCACATCATCCTGAATTGATTGAGAAATATAATATTCCTCTTGAACGTTACATAAGAACCAGTCTTGAGGTTCTGGACAGATGGCAAAATCAGAAGGAAGCAATCCTCAGCGGCAAGGGAATTGAGCATCCTGAACGCAGTATTGAATATCCGTCACGTATTATGGAAGCCATGGTGACAAATGTTCCCTATTCATTTGGCGGTAACGTTATAAACCACGGTCTTATTCCCAATTTGGTTAAGGATGCCTGTGTTGAGGTGCCCTGCCTTGCTGATGCAAACGGCATTCAGCCAACATATGTGGGTGAACTGCCAACTCAGCTTGCTGCAATGAATATGACAAATGTTAACGTTCAGTTGTTGACAATTGAAGCAGCTGTAACAAAGAAGAGAGAACATGTATATCAGGCGGCTATGCTTGATCCCCATACTGCGGCTGAACTTCCAATTGACGATATTGTTGCAATGTGTGACGAAATGATTGAAGCACATAATGCGGCAGGTAACCGTGTACTCTATTAAATTCATTTAAAAATATAATTTTTAAAGGGGAGGTAACTATGTCAAAAATTAAAAGTATGGTGCTTGCACTTTTGCTGATTGTGGGGGTTTTGCCATCTTCTGCGGTTGCAGAAGTTACGGCATCTGTGCAAATGGAGCTTTATGTAAGCACCAAAGGAAGTGACCGGAATCCCGGAACTCAGTCGGCACCTTTTTTAACCGTTGAGCGTGCGGTGCAGGAGGTGCAGAAGCACAATAAAAATATGACGGGTAATATTATAGTGAATATTGCTCCCGGCAGATATGAACTTGATGACAGAATTAGATTGCGTGCTGAGGATTCGGGAAGCAACGGCTATGACGTTATTTACCGTGGCGACAGAAATAATATGCCCGTGATTTCGGGCGGACGTGTTGTGACAGGCTGGCAGAAGGGCGAAAATGGTATCTGGCACGCAAAGGCAGAGCATCTTGATTTTGCAAGAGATTTGTATGTCAATGATGCAATGGGAATCCGTGCACAGACCCAGGACAAGATTTCAGGTATAAGGAACTATAAGAATGCTGATGGTATGTGGACAGGCTTTTATGTGAGCAAGTCACAGCTGGGATTTTTGGAAAATCCCGAGGATGTTCAGCTTCACTGGGCGGTTACATGGAAATCACAGTACGGAAATGTGCAGGATATAATCCCCGACCCTGAAAATCCTGACAATGTTATTGTTCTTATGGAAGAAGGTTTCTGGGAAGGAAACGTGAAGGACACAGGCGTCAGCGCCCATGGAACATCGGATATCGGCTATGCAATTGAGTTTGAGGTTCAGAATGCCTATGAGCTTCTTGATGAGCCGGGAGAATTTTACTTTAACAAAAAGACAAAAATTCTTTCATATATGCCTCGTGACGGTGAAAATATGACCACAGCCGAGGTTATTTGTCCTCAGGAAGATCAGCTTATGCTGGTTTCGGGTGTTGACTACGACAACCGTATACATAATGTGAGATTTGAGGATATATGCTTTGCTCATTCAAGCTTCAGTGCCATGGAACATGGCTATGTTGGAGGACAGGGCGAAGTTCTGTACAGCATGGGCGGAGGTTCGGAGGGCAGAGCCATCAAAGGCGGTGTTGAAGTTAAGTGGGCTGACGAGATTGATTTTTATTCATGCCGCTTCTTTGGTGAAGCATCAACAGCTCTTTGCTTGCCCGAAGGTGTTCACAACTGCGAAATTATCGGAAATGTGTTCACAGACCTTGGTTCATCAGCAATAACCGTAGGTAATGCAATGCAGATGGACTTTGTTGAACCACAGGCTATTGAAGGACCAACAAACATTATGTGGCGAAAGGGCTACACGGCTTCAAACTACTATGGCGATATGCTTGGAATTTCATGGAGAGCAATCAGTGATTACGGTTCATATGTTGACACATCGGATTCTGCAACGGTTCAGCAGTCGCTGAAACCCGGTTGGGGTTGGAGAAGTACCGAAAATGTTCTTGAAAAAGGCATTTATCCGTGGATTAAGATAGATTTGGATAGTGAATATTCAATTGACAGCATCAGACTTTCATTTGAGGACGGACAGTCGACGGGCAAGGTAAGTAGCGTGGAACGCAGTAACTTTGAGGTTCTGGCTTCAAATGACAAGGATTTTAAGGAATATGAAGTTTTGGGAACCGTGACTGACCCTGCAAGCGTAATAACAACAATTGACGGAACAGACAACAAGTATCGTTTTGTTATGCTTCGCAAAACAAAGCTTGAACCCTTTGCTCTTACGGGTATCTGGATTTATAGCTATGACATCGGTCCTTCGGGACAGCGTGGTGCGCCAACAAACATCACCATTGCAAACAACTATATTCAGAGACCTGCGATGGTAAATACCCAAGGCTTGGGAATTCTTGCGTATTATACAAAAAATATGGTGATTGAACATAACGAAATTTATGATGCACCCTATTCAGCAATTTCCTTCGGTTGGAACTGGAGAAATCCTCAGACCACAGGCGGTGGAAACAAGGTGAGCTATAATCGCATTCACAACGTTATGAGATATACCAATGACGGCGGTGGAATATATCACCTGGGAACAGGACCCAAGGATGAGCTTGTTGGAAATTACATAAGTCGTCTTGACGGAAATCAGGGCTTTGCTATGTATATGGATGAGGGCTCAACAGAGACCACATGGAAGGACAATGTGGTTCTTGAAAGCTCAACAACTGCTCATTTTGCAACATATTCATATAACTGTACCATTGACGGAGTATGGTCGGATGTGGGAGTGTTTGACAACCTGACAAACTCACTTCGTGAAGAAGAAACACATGTGGTTAAAAATGATCATATTATTGACATTACAAATCCTCCCGAAGAAGCGGCACGAATAATGGCGAATGCAGGATTGACCGAGGAGTTTGAATATATCCGTGAAAGAGTTCCTCAGAATGAATATCCGTTGATGAAGGG
>JAZNLK010000072.1:0-7304 GCA_045579055.1 Clostridia bacterium | reverse complement strand
TATAAAAAACTGTCTGAATCTGAACCCCTCGTGTTCTATTCCAGACAGCTTTTTGTTATTTTATTCAGTATTATTAAACACATTGAACGGAGTTGATAAAAAATACGCAAACTTCATTCTGCTGTATGATAATATCATTACGAAAAAATATACTCTGATATTGTTTCCGTACATACTTTTCATTGTATATTGTCCATAGTCCACTTGCCCTTCATATCTAGGATTCACTTCATCGCGGATAACTCCTGTTCGTCTTGGTTTCAAAAGTCCGGTCTGTTCACGCAGTCTCTTAATGTACCGATAAAACGTAGCCGGCGGAATAGAAAAATCTGAAAATTCAAGCTTTAATCTTTTTAAAAGCAGAGAGTTATTGATTTGAGGACATATCTTAATCTGCTCAATCAAATACTGTCGATAGTTATCCAGCATAAATTCGTGTTGCTTTTGAAACGAAGTAAACTCTTCACCAGTTTTATTCCACCAGGTATATGCTGTTTTATACGACAAATTAAGCTTTTCGGATGATTTTAAAATAGACAAACCTATTTCTTTATATTCTTGCAACTTATCATATTTTTCTTTGGATATCATAGATTAACCTCCTGAAATATTATTGATTCTAAAATCAAAACGCAAGCAAAGGCATCACTCTCCTTTATGATAGCTTTAGTACTCAAGTCATCAAAATCTCTGATTTTGAAAAAAGCATAGCAATTCGTGTCATAAAAACACAAATTACTATGCATTTTGATATTTTTTCGTATGTATCGTCAAACTTCGCATTCGAGGGTAGACTATCCCGTTTATTGGCTAAGCTTTTTTTGATAAATGCGGTTTGTGATTATATATTTTCTTTTAGTATTCTCCACAATACATCATCCTTATAAAAATCATGTATATTCAAATTATTCCAAATATTCGCATACACAGTTTGCAAATGTTTACATTATTTGACCATCTTATAAATATTCCGTCTTGACGCTGACCAAAAATCTTTTCAATACAATCTGTAAAATCACAAGTGACTTCTGAATCACGCTTTCATGGTTGCATCAAGCAAATTCACACATGATTTATAACTTCATATTTTAATTTACTTACTTCCTTATTGTATGACGCAAAACTTTTCCGGCACGCATCTTTGTATGCACTCCATTTTCGATTACTGCCTTGCCGTTTACAAACACATAGTCCATTCCTTCACAGTAACGGCATGGTTCTGCAAAAGTTGCGTTAATTTTCAAATTATCAAAATTGAATACATTGATATCTGCAAAATTGCCCTCCTTGAGTACTCCTCTATTTTCGAGCTTATAATGCTCGGCAGGCATACCTGTTACCTTGTTTACAGCCTTTTCAATCGAAATTGCACCAAGCTCACGAACATAACGTACAAAAAAATACATCATTGACATATAGTATTGCACATTTTGCGAAGGTGGTAGCTGAGGATGTTCAAGTCCGGTAGCCGAAGAATCTGTCATCCACATATATATAGGATCTCTTACTACGCTATCTATCATTACCTGTTCATGGAATACATTCGCCTGCATGTCAATATTGCGTAGTGCTTCCATAGATGGTGCTGACGCAATAACATCAAGAAAACATTCGACCGGCTCTTTTCCCATTGTCTCTACAATTTCCTTAAAGCTCATTCCTGTATATTGTGGTAAATGGGGTGCCGTAAGATTAATAAGACGATCCCATTGTCCCGCATCTAAAAAACGCCAATATCTGTCCAGATCATTTTTCACACGTTCTCTTCCTTCGGGATTCGAAAGAACTTCCTTCAGCTTTTCGATGCCGTCAGAGTAAAGCCATGGCGGAAGTATGGCCATAGCCAGACCAGACGCAAAACAAGTCGGAAGCATATCTGCATAAACAGGAAGATTCTCCTTTTCACGAGCATTTTTGAGCATCTGTATACTTTTTTGGAGATACTCATTTGGAATCCCATTGTCATATTTAACGTTAAGATGTGATATAGTACCCCTTATACCCGCTTTTCGAACCACATTTAAAAACTCTTCAACAGCTTCAATGATGTCTGTTCCCTCATCTCTCATATGCGAACAGTAATTCCCGTCATACTCGGCAACAATCTTTGCCAGACGTTCAATCTCTTCCGGTTCAGAATTAACACCCGGGTCAAATTCAAGGCCTGTGGAAAATCCGATAAATCCAGCTTCAAGCGCTTCTCGCAAAAGCTCTTCCATAACCTTGAACTGTTCAGGTGTAACCTCTTTGCCCATTGCTCCCGCAACAATTCTTATATCATTATGACCGCAAAGCCATGCAAGATTCACTGACGGCCGGAGCTTTTGAGCCTTATCAAGAACCGCCGCCATCGCTCCTTTTGGTATATCCTGACCCGTTTCAAAAAGGTCATAAACCGAGGTGATACCATCCGTTGCGGAATCAAAAGGCGTTTTACCCAGTGAGTGCTTCATGGAATAACCGCAATTGCCCACAATTTCGGTTGTAACACCTTGTCTTATTGCATTTTGAAACTCGGGGAAACACCAAAGAGTCCAGTCAGAATGTGTATGGGAATCAATAAATCCCGGAGTCACAAACTTATCCGTTGCATCTATAACGACAGGTGCATCTGCATCAGACAAATCTCCTATATAGTCAATTTTATCTCCAATAATTGCAATGTCCGCACGGTATGCACCCTGCCCTGTTCCGTCAACAAGATTTCCGTTTTTTATAATTATATCAGGTTTTCTTTTATATATAGACATGATTTTCCTCCCATAAATCAGATTTTTATTAAATGCGAAATCCGGTAAATGCACAGGGCATATACCGGAACTTTTGTATATTTGTCTTATTTTATATATTTTTCTTTCATAATGTCGATTGCATTATCAGTCAAATGAGACAATTCTTCTTTATAAAGGGACCATTTTTCAGTATGCCACACAGTTTCATCAGGTGCAACAGTTTGCAGTTCGCCAAGACTTTCCATTTCCAGGAACAACGCGTTTGTATATGTCTCAAAGGACATCCCGCCATCGGGATAACATCCGTCAGGATTTACTTCAAATCGCTTTACAAACAGATCATCGTGATTAAAATACATTGCAAAACCATGCTCTGAATTAATGCCAAACTTCATTTTGTCATCACCGTCTTTATCTTGCTTCAGGATGATGTACTTTTCAAGCCACTTCAGCCTGCTATCCGTCATTTTTGCATAATCCCAGAACGCCATAATCGTTTGGGGGTTATACACTGTTTTCCTGGTTGGTTGCGGGACGACTTCAGTTCCACCCGGTGCTAAAACGGTAATGGGCCACAAAGACAAGTCGATATCAAGTGCTCCATGATTTGTAACTCCGTGTTCCACAGTGACATCTGTGGTATCTTCCGAAACAGAAACACGAATGGCATATCCATAATTTGTCCACTTTTGCACAGGTGGGGTAAAGATGGCACCGTTTTCTGTCAGTTCATAAGAAACGGGGTCATTGTCAGGATAATAGGTACGCGGCATTGTTTCGGGACTTATCCAAAGTCTGTGACCTCCGTAAATTTCCCACACAGCACCTTTACCATAGACCTTCTCCATATCAGGATTTGTCTCAAAAAATTCTCTTTTGGTATCCTCAAATAAAATATTTTCACCACCAATAAAAGAATAACAAATAATTCTGGGACCAAAATCAATGGTGACAACAATTCTGATTGTACCATTTGAAATTTCAAGACATCTCCCGTAGTTTTTATACTGTATTTCTTTCTTTGTGACCATTTTTTCCTCCACCTATTGTAGCTATCGTTGTCTGTTTTTTGCCTGACTGTTTTTATCCGTTTCGAACGCTTGTTTTCTGAAAAGCAACCGATACTTCTTCACTATATACCCCTATTAACTGAAATTTCTTATCCATATAAATACTTCTTCCACAGCAGGTCTTATTTCTATCTGATTCCCGTCAAAAACACTAATGCCACAGGGTTTCTCAATAAATTCTCCAACCAACTGCGGTTCATGCCCACCGTATGGGAAAGTCCGAAGTTCAGCCACTCCGCCGTTTTCTTTAATCGAATCAACAAATTTCTTTGTGGTTTCATAAGAAACCGTTCCGTCATCTATGCAATGCCAGAACTTGACCGGGACAGGATAAACTTCCGCTCTCTTATTTTTTGTCGGATTATATCCCGATATTTTTTTCTCATCGTAAACATATTCTCCCGATGAATCTGTATCCAGTCCGTAAAGTTTCCCCAACGCAGTTTTAGGCAACCCGCCACTCCAGGGGCGCAGAAAAATCTGATTATATGTATCCAGCACAGGACAGAAAGCCGAGTGGGCGATTACGGGAATCATCCCACTCAAAACCAGATTTGTACTGCTTATTCCACCCATGGAACCTCCATGCACAAACACTTCACGCTTGAGGTTAAACTTTTCCATGCAATACCTATATGCTTTGACGTAGCATCTGACCGCAATGGGGCTTCCTATGTTATTGCGAATATCTATACCGTTTTCTTCAGCATATTTATAGGGCAAACCACATACATCCATAACCGCATAACCATTTGCTGCAAGGTATTGGGTTAATGCCTGATGTTCCACCTGCGAATCGTCTGTTGTAACCGTTCCGCCTGCACCGTGGCAATTAATCACCAATCTGGTTGCTTCTCCGGTTTCGCTGTAATTCTCCGGTAAAATAATGAATCCGTTGTCTTCATAAAGTTGTTCAAAATTCTGCAGTTCATCTGTAATTATATTTTCGTCGGATATATTGCAGTTAACCAAAACCGAAAATCTATGTATATTGTTATTCATATAAACCCATCCCCATTATCCAATTCTATCTTTCGCCATAAACGTCAACTATCATATTTATCATTCTGCCGTTGCAGGATACATTCGGTGACCATGGAGCATACCACACGTTTTTCTGATGGTAACGTTCCAACATATAATATTCATCTGACACCGCACAATTGATGGTATCTTCCATTATCTCGCGGCACTTGTCAAACCTTCCTTTTTTAAGCCAGTACTCACAAAAATACCATTCACCTGCACAAACATACCAGATGTATTGATTCTCCAAATCATTGAACCTTGTCAGTACCTCGCCTCCCAACGACTGGTCTTTAATGGGCATCCTGCTGTAAAGTCCACCCCTGACAGTTCCGCGACGTCTGCCGTAGTTGAGAATTTTTTCGCAAATTTCAACTTCCGGCTGCAAAACATTCACCAAAACATCAGATGCCGGCTGGAATGTATATCTTTTTTCAATCTCTTCATTTTTTGTCGGACTGGCAGAAATTTTAATTTCGTCATCGCCTTCGGCTTCTTCAACCACCCTGTCAAACACGCTCTGCATCACAGCGCGGTAGCTTTCATATTCTGCAGATACTTCCTCTTTTCTTTCATCATCAAAGAATTTGCAGGCTTCAGCAAAAATCCGAAGTCCTATTATGTTGTGTCCATCTGTAAAAAGCCAGTTCTGGAAAGCTGTAGAATGATCACAACTTCTCATAGGCGGAAATAGTCCGTCAACATGAACATACTCGTTCTTTAAGCGTTGTTCTTCCTTGATTTCTACCGGTCCGTCGTAAACCTTCTTACGGCGTGTTTCCTTTATCCATTCAAAGCACTTCATTGCCTTGTCACGATATTTCAGGAAATATTCTTTCCCTTTTTCCATTGCATATTTTGAAAAGTTGTTCAGGACAACACCTGTGGAATTAGCCCAATAAATTCCAAGAGGAACTATTTCGCCATTTTCCGTCATATACTTGTTGAAATAAACGTCAATTACCGGCTCAACATAATCACCAAACTCACCTATTTTTGATAAAGCCAGAAGGGCAGGCATAGCTTCATAAAGCCATACACGTCTCTGAAGTCCGCCTTGTCTCAAATAAAACTCTTCGCTGTCTTTTCCGTAACAGAAGGATTGAAGAATCTGAACGGTAAGATGTTTTATCATCTTCATCTTTTCAGCATCGTTCAGAACGGTAGTCGGAAGCTTGGTTATTTTCTTCAGTTCACCTTCCCAAAACTCAACCGTCTTCTTTTTTGCCTCTTCAAAGTTGATATCTTCTTTCTCACCTTTACCGAACACAAAATAAAATACCTTTTCTTCATCGACGGAAAGTTCAACATCAACAAAGGCACGACCCATCTTTTGGTCAAAATCTATTTTTTCAGCGCCCTCAAATTCAAAGAACATTGGGTCGCAGGAAAATCTTCCGTCAAAGTTCCATGTTGATTCCACATCACCCCATGCTGAAAGCGGACTTTCATAAGGATTATATACATCCGGTCCGGCAAACATAATGGCATTTTCCTTGCCGGTACGAAGCATAAAACCCAATTTCCCCGATGCTTCACCGCCATTTTTGCTCTTTACGGTAAGCTTTCCGTATAGAGAAGGCTTTCTTTCAAAAGGCGAAACACACTCCACCGTACACTCAAAATCACCAAGAAAAAATATAAGTTTATGAACCGGAATTCCGTCATCCCTTACTTCATATCGGGACTCACGGAAATCTGCAGCATTGCCTTCACCGTCAACAAACAACACCCCCGAGCCTGAAACATCTACGTATGGCTGACTTATCGGCATTTCTATCTCGCCAAACATAATTCTGCCTTCTCTCCAAAGGGTAAACATTCGTTCAGCCTTTGGCGGATGTATGTACACTCTGGTCGTTTTAAATTTTTTCCATTCTTCCATAATTCATACTCCTCTTTTATTTAATATTGGTTCAGGATTTCCAACGGCTACAGCCTCTATATACCGTTTTTTCACCCCATACAACATTTCTGCCAAAAACATTTATATATCAAACATCGTGAGATATTCCTTGGTGTTTTCAACCATTTCATCAAAGAGTTTTCTTGCATCCTCAAGACCACAGGTAACAAGGGGATCGTTTGCAAATGCAAGGAAGATTTTCTCCAGATTTCTTTCCTTGATACCTTCGGCTGTCAGTTCCTGAACGCCAACAACTCTGGCAATAAGTGAATAGATGGGCATGGGGACATCTCCTGCACATACGGGTGTTACCTTATCTGCTGAGAATACCGCATTTGTTTCAACAACTGCTCCCATGGGAAGGTTGGGGATCTGACCAACATTGGGAACATTTACGTTTGTCACAAAGTCACCAAGTCCCAAAAGGGCTCTCATCTGGTCTACTCCTTCTTCGCCTGTGTTGGCTATTTCAACATCAAGTTCGCCACTCAGAAGCTTTTCACTCTTCTCTATGCGGTCTGCGTATAATTCATTTTTTCTGAAGCTGACAGGTGTTAAGCTGAACTTCAT
>JAZNLK010000071.1:0-17383 GCA_045579055.1 Clostridia bacterium | reverse complement strand
GTTATACTCTCCCATTTCTCCCGTTTCGCCGCCACCGGGAAAATTAACATTACCTTTTTTCTCATCGCCGCCCGAAAGCAAAACAATCACAGCCACCGCCAAAGCCACCACAACGGCACACAGTGCGGCTATAATAATTGTCGTATTCTTCTTTGGGTCTTTTTCCTTTGTTTTCGACTCGGTGCGATTTACGTCAAAATTCTGCTGAGGAATTGTATATCCCCCGGCATTTTGATTTTGTGACGGAATATTACAATTATTCACGTCAAATTTTCCCTGTTCCGGCTGCACAAAACCATTATTTTTCGATTCCCTGGTATCTTGCAGTTCATCCTGCGGACTTCTGAACCAATTATTCTGTTGATTATCCATGGTTTCACCTCGTTTATTTTTCTCTCAAACACACAAAGGGCGGATAATATCCGCCCTATCGCTGTCTTTTAGCATCTTGTGCTGTCAATATATTTTCTGATTTCCGAAACACCCGCAAATCTGTCAAAGGCATTACCCTTTGCCGCAATGAGTGTGGGAGCCTGCTTTACGCCATAGCTTTCCGTCAAAGCTGTTTCTTCCTCAGCATCAATAACAGTATAACCAATTCCACACTTATCCAAAACAGCCTTTGCCGCATTGCAGTTGGGGCAGGTCTTTGTTGTGAAGAGCATAACCTCTGCAGGAGCATCGCAAGTGCAACCGCACTCAGCATCCTGTTCCTTCGCAGGAGCACCGTTTCTCTTGAGAACAGAGTTTTCTATATCATAAAGCTTTCTGTCCTTATATTCCTGTGACTTACCATCATTCCAATTGCGAACAGGACGGTAATAACCCGTAATACGGCTGTAAACCTCAGTTCTTCCGCCACAGATAGGACATTTATCCTGTTCACCGATAAGGTACCCGTGATCCTTACATACCGAGTATGTGGGAGACAGTGTGTAATAAGGCAACTGATAATTCTCAGCAATCTTTCTTACAAGATTTGCAGCAGCCTTCCAGTCAGGAAGCTTTTCGCCCAGGAATGCATGGAATACTGTACCTGAAGTGTAAAGTGTCTGAAGTTCATCCTGAATATCAAGCGCATCAAAAATATCAGAAGTAAATCCAACAGGAAGATGTGAGCTGTTTGTGTAGTAAGGAGTTTCGCCTTCCTTAGCTGCGGTAATGATATCAGGGAAGTGCTTTCTGTCGTGTTTTGCGAAACGATATGTTGTTGACTCTGCAGGAGTAGCTTCCAGGTTATAAAGGTCACCGTATTTTTCCTGATAGTCCGAAAGTCTCTCACGCATATGATTGAGAACCTTCTTGGTGAATTCCTGAGTAGCCACTGTTGTCATATCACCGCCCAGCCATTTTGCATTAAGACCAACTTCGTTCATACCAATAAGACCGATTGTTGAGAAGTGGTTTGCAAAAGTACCAAGGTATCTCTTTGTGTAAGGATAAAGGCCTTCATTAAGAAGCTTTGTGATAACTTCACGCTTAACACTCAGTGAACGAGCAGAAATATCCATAAGCTTGTCAAGTCTCTTGAAGAAATCTTCTTCGTTTTCAGCAAGATACGCAATTCTGGGCATATTGATAGTAACAACACCCACCGAACCGGTGCTTTCACCGCTACCGAAGAAACCGCCGGATTTCTTTCTCAGTTCACGAAGGTCAAGACGGAGACGGCAGCACATACTGCGGATGTCGCTGGGTTCCATATCGCTGTTGATGTAGTTTGAGAAATAAGGTGTACCATATTTTGAAGTCATCTCAAAGAGAAGCTGGTTGTTCTGAGTTTCTGACCAGTCAAAATCCTTTGTGATGGAATATGTGGGAATGGGATACTGGAAGCCTCTGCCGTTTGCGTCACCCTCAATCATAACCTCGATGAACGCACGGTTAACCATATCCATTTCCTTTTTACAATCCTTGTATTTGAAATCCATTTCCTTACCGCCAACAATAGCAGGAAGTTCGGCAAGGTCAGCAGGAACAGTCCAGTCAAGAGTAATGTTTGAGAAAGGAGCCTGAGTTCCCCAACGTGAAGGAGTGTTCACACCATAGATAAACGACTCAATGCACTTTTTAACCTGATCATAGCTGAGGTTATCAACCTTAACAAAAGGAGCCAGATATGTGTCGAATGAGCTGAATGCCTGAGCCCCTGCCCATTCATTCTGCATAATTCCAAGGAAGTTAACCATCTGGTTACAAAGTGTTGCAAGATGGCTTGCAGGAGCAGAAGTAATTTTACCTTCAACGCCACCAAGACCTTCCTGAATAAGCTGCTTCAGCGACCAGCCTGCACAGTAACCTGTAAGCATCGAAAGGTCGTGAATATGAATATCCGCACTTCTGTGAGCATTTGCGATTTCCTCATCATAGATTTCGCTGAGCCAGTAGTTTGCAGTGATAGCACCTGAGTTTGAAAGAATCAGACCACCAACCGAATATGTAACTGTGGAATTTTCCTTAACACGCCAGTCATTAATCTGCAGATAATTGTCCACAACCTGCTGATAGTCCAAGGCTGTTGACTTCATATTACGCATTTTTTCATGAAGCTTTCTGTAAAGGATGTATGCCTTTGCAACATCCGCATAACCTGCCTGAACAAGAACCTCTTCCACACTGTCCTGAATGGCTTCCACATTGATTGCATCATCTGCAACCTTGGGTTCAAAGTCTGCTGTAACCTTCAGAGCAAGAAAGTCAATAATGTTCATATTATACTGTCTGTTCTGTGCCTCAAAAGCCTGCACCATAGCATCACTGATTTTGGATAAATCGAATTCAACCAACGAATTGTCTCTTTTTCTTACTTTATACATAAGATTCCCTCCTTGATATTTTTTGGTCTTCTGTGACCGTTTTATTTAAAAGGACCGAAGTCCCATCTGCAACAGATTCTAAATTTCCGCTCCGCGGATTTCCGCACCGGGAACAATCTCTCTTACCGCCTCAAGCATGGCCTTCAGTTCCTGATTCTCAAACTCCCGAAGACCTCTTTCAATAACTGTTTCGCCGTCACGGAAGGGCTGAATAAAATACTTTTCATCCGCTCCGATTATCCGGGCAATTTCTTTCATATCCTCAACGCTGTGGAAGTCCTTGACAACAGTTGTCCTGAACTCATGGGGAATTCCTGCGTTTTTCAAGAACTCAATGCTCTCCCTGACCGAATCAAAACCGATTTTCTCACATCCGGCTGTCACTTTGTATTTTCCGGGCGAATTTTTTATATCCATGGCAACATAGTCGCACAAACCTTCACCAACGGCCCGTCCGAGTCTTTCAGGAAAGCTTCCGTTTGTGTCCAGCTTCAACCGATAACCCATATCCTTAATTTTTTTCATAAAATCAAAGACTTTCTCATCAAGAAGCGGCTCGCCGCCCGACACACAAACCCCGTCAAGAAGACCTTTTCGCTTTGTCAAAAAGGTGAAAAATTCCTCCTCAGACATTTCATCCGAGGAGCAACGATCCACAAGCGGCGAATTATGACAAAAAGGACATCTGAAATTACAGCCTTCCAAAAAAACCGTACAAGCAATTCTTCCGGGAAAGTCCAGAAGCGTCATCTTCATAAGTCCGCCGATTTTCACGTCCGTTTCCTCCCTCAGGTGTCTTTTCAAGCACTTGTGTCTGACTTTTCAAAAAACACAAGATATAGTTTTGAGTTTTATTTCAAACCGCTAGATATTGATATTATATATTAGTCATGACTAATTGTCAATAGCAAAAAAACATATTTTTTATAAACCATTTTTTGCCATTCCGTCAAAGCCTTGCGGCATCAAGACTAGCGGTTTTTTCAGCCTCAAAAAAATTTTTTTTGATGATATTTTTTTGTTGTTTTTAAATAATATTTTTTCCATTTTATTACAAAATCCACCCAAAAAATCAGGTGTTGACACACAAGATATAGATTGGTATAATAAACAGTAGTAACTATATATAGTGGAGCAAAACTATGAACAAAAGAATCACAACAGGAGTTCTCGCTCACGTCGACTCCGGAAAAACCACCTTATCCGAGGCAATCCTCTACCTAACCGACGAAATCCGTACATTAGGCAGAGTTGACCACAAAAATGCGTTTCTTGACACCGGTGAGATTGAGCGTGACCGAGGAATAACCATATTTTCAAAACAAGCAACCTTCTCTTCGGGAGGAACCGACTTCACACTGTTGGACACACCGGGGCACGTTGACTTTTCAGCCGAGACCGAAAGGGCACTCAGCGTCCTTGATTATGCAGTTTTATTAATCAGTGCCACCGATGGTGTCCAGAGCCACACCCTTTCCCTTTGGAAAGTACTTGAGCAATACAACATACCCACCTTTATTTTCATCAACAAAATGGATATGCCGGTTGCAAGCCGCGAGGCACTGCTTGCCGAACTAAAGGACAAACTCAGCACAAGCTGCATAGATTTGCAGGAGGCATTGTGCGCTCAATCAAACGAATCCGAAGCCTTGGCGGTTTGCTCCGAGGCTTTGATGAACGAATTCTTTGAAACCGGTGCTTTCACCACGGAATCAATTACTGCTGCTGTCTCACAGCGAAAGCTCTTTCCCTGCTTTTTTGGTTCAGCATTGAAAACCCACGGTGTAAAAGAACTTCTTGATGCTCTGGATGCATACACTCTTCAAAAAAGCCAATGCAGTGAGTTTGGTGCAAAGGTATTCAAAATCACCACCGATGACCGAGGCAATCGCCTGACCCACCTGAAAATCACAGGCGGAAAGCTATCGGTAAAAGATATAATTCACGACGAAAAGGTTAATGAAATCCGGATTTATTCCGGCATCAGATACAAAAACGAGCAGGAAGCCTTTCCCGGCACAGTCTGTGCAGTAACCGGTCTGACAGAGACATTCCCCGGTCAGGGTCTCGGATTTGAGGAAGACAATGCCTCATTCACATTCGAGCCTGTTTTTTCGTACAAAGTCTGCCTGGACGAAGGTTATGACATAAACACCGCCCTCCGTAACCTGAAAAAGTATCAGGAAGAAGACCCCCAGCTTCACATCACGTGGCACGAGCAACTGAACGAAATCCATATCCGCCTTATGGGTGAAGTGCAGTCTGAGGTATTAAAATCAGTTTTGAAAACACGTTTTGATATGAATGTTGATTTTCAGCAGGGCAGTATAATATATAAGGAAACAATCCGTGACACAGTTCTTGGCGTAGGTCACTTTGAACCTCTGCGGCATTATGCAGAAGTCCATCTCCTTCTGGAACCGGGGAAGCCCGGCAGCGGACTTGTATTCGAAACAAAATGCAGTGAAGACCTTCTTGAAAAGAACTGGCAACGCCTGATTCTGACCCACCTTGAAGAAAAAACACATCTTGGTGTCCTGACAGGCGCACCACTGACCGATACAAAAATCACCCTTGTTGCCGGCAAAGCCCACAAAAAACATACCGAAGGCGGTGACTTCCGTCAGGCAACCTATCGTGCAGTCCGCCAGGGACTTATGCAGGCGGACTCCGTTCTGCTGGAACCCTGGTACAGCTTCAGCCTGACAGTTCCCACCAATGCACTGGGCAGAGCTATGACTGACATTCAGAATATGGGTGGAAAATTCACTCCACCCGAAAACAAGGAGGAACATTCCGTACTCAAAGGCTACGCCCCGGTTGCAGGTCTTTGTAACTATTCTGCAGAAGTCCGTGCATACACCCATGGTTTGGGATTGCTTGAATGTATGCCCGCAGGCTATGAGCCTTGCAAAAACCAGACAGAAATCATTGACGCCACAGGATATGACCCCCTGCAGGATGTTGACAACACTCCCGATTCAGTTTTTTGCGACCACGGTGCCGGCTATACCGTAAAATGGAGCGAAGTCCATGACAATATGCACATCGAGGACACGCGCAAGAAAGCCGCTGAAGAAATCACTGCGGCACAGAACGCACCCCGCCGCAGTTCCAACTATGCCGATGATGACGAGCTTATGCGAATTTTCGAACGCACCTACGGTAAAATTGACCGAAAACCCCATTCAAGCTTCAAGTCACAGAAGCTACCTGAAACTGTTCTCAAAAAATATAAGGCTCAAAAGCCCACAAATGGTGAATATCTCTTGGTTGATGGCTATAACATTCTTTTCGCGTGGTTTGACCTGAACAACGCAAGCACAGAAGACCTTGACATAGCAAGGAACTACCTCATAACCCGACTTTCAAACTACAAAGAAATGCGAGGTTGCGAAATTATAATCGTTTTCGATGCCTACAAGGTAAAAGGCGGACGTGGCAGCTATGAGCGAATCGGAAATGTAGACGTGGTATACACCAAAGAAGCCGAAACAGCCGACAGCTACATCGAACGTACCGCAAAGGACAAAAGCCGTCAGAACTATGCCGTCAAGGTTGCCACATCCGACCGTCTGGAACAGATAATCATCTTCGGGAGCGGTGCATTCCGTATCTCTGCCGAAGAATTTTTAAAGGATATCCTGCTTGCCGAAGCCAAACTTGATGACATAATGAAGGAAATGCAAAGCCACGAACAGCTAACCGAAATAAGAATAAATGATACACGAAAATAACTCAAACACAAAAGGATTGTTGCATCAAAGTAATTATGAATAAAACCGGATTGTCATTCTGAGAGCAGCATATGCGAAGTCGAAGAAGCTTAAACCCCAACCTTTAATATATAACCCAAAAAAGTTCCGCCCTGCCTTCAGGCAGGGCGGAACAAAACATTTTTAATACTCTTTTATTGCTGTCTCTTTTTCACTTCAACAGCAGCCTTTATCTGAGGATTTTCACGAATCAGCTCAATGCACTTCTTGGGACACTTTTCAACACATATCCCGCAACCAACACACTTGGAACCGTCAATCCGTGCCAGATTATTTTCAATAGTGATTGCCTCTTTAGGACAGTTCTTTGCACAAATACCGCAACCAAGACAGCCTGCATCACAAACAGCACGCACTTCCTTGCCCGGTGCCTTTGAATTACAAAAAACCGCTGCCCGTGAAGAATAAGGAATTCTGATAATCACTCCTCTGGGGCACTCCGCAATACAAGAACCGCAATTTGTGCAAAGCTCCTTGTCAACAACAGCAACTCCGTTCACAATGCTTATTCCGCCAAACTGACACTTTTCGGCACAAGAACCGCAACCCAAGCATCCGTAAGAACAACCCTTCATACCGCCCGCAAGACGGTTTGCGGTATGACAATCAATGGCTTCCTTATTAATATAACGATCTTTAGCAACCTCAGGTGTTCCCATGCAGGCAACAAAGGCAACCATTCTCTCTTCAATTTCCGCTTCAACACCCATAATTTCAGCAATTTTCGCCGCAGCATCAGGTCCGCCGACAGGGCACATATTAACCTTAGCCTCACCCTTGCAGATTGCCTCCGCATAAGCCGAACAACCGGCAAATCCACAGCCACCGCAGTTTGCACCGGGCAGGCATTCAACAATCATAGGAATTCTTTCGTCTTTTTTAACTTCAAAAATCTTTGCGGCAACAGCCAGCAACACGCCAAAAGCCAGACCCATACCACCTATTGCAATAACAGGTAACAAAATATCCATTTTCTCTACCTCCCTGTCCTAAAAGCTCAAGCCCGAAAAGCCCATAAACGCAATGGACAAAAGGCTGGCTGTAATCAACGTAATAGGCATACCCTTAAGGAATTCTGGAATATCCGAACTTTCCAGACGTTCACGCACCCCTGCAAAAAGAACAATAGCAAGTGTGAAACCCAGTCCGGCGGTTGTACCGTAAACAACCGATTTCAGGAAACTGAAAGGCACACCCGAAAACTTGGTTATGTTCTGAATTGCCACACCCAAAACCGCACAGTTTGTGGTAATGAGCGGCAGATAAATACCCAATGAGCTATAAAGGCTCGGAATGGACTTCTGAAGGAACATCTCAACAAACTGCACCAGCACCGCAATAACCAGAATGAAGGCTATTGTCTGCAAATACTCAATTCCACAAAGAATCAGAAGTTCCTGAACCGCCCAGGTAATAGCAGAAGCACAAGCCATAACAAACACAACAGCAAATCCCATACCCGTGGCAGTTTCAACCTTCTTTGAAACCCCCAGGAAAGGACAAATACCCAAAAACTGAACAAGAACAAAGTTCTGAACAAGAATTGCACCAATGGAAATAACCAACAAATCTCTAATCAACAATTTTGCTCGCTCCCTTCTTCTTCTTTGCAGAAATAATATTAATCACCATAACAATAAGTCCCAGTGTAAGGAATGCTCCGGGAGGCAGAATCATAATGGTCATAGGCTGGAAGCTTTCACCAAAGAGAGCGATTCCAAAGATTGAGCCCGCACCCAGAATTTCACGAATACTTCCGATAATTGTCAAAGCGCAGGTAAAGCCAAGACCCATACCAACACCGTCAACTGCGGACTTCAAAACTCCGTTTTTGGAAGCGAAAGCTTCAGCACGACCCAGAATAATACAGTTAACGACAATCAGCGGAATATAAAGTCCCAACGAAGACGAAAGCGATGGCAAATATGCCTTCATAAGCATCTCAACAATGGTAACAAAGCTGGCGATAACAACCACATAAGCAGCAATTCTGACCTTTTCGGGAATAAAGCTTCTGAGTATGGAAATAAACATATTCGAACAAATCAGAACCACCATAGTGGAAAGCCCCATGCCAACACCATTTATAGCCTGGGTGGTAACCGCCAGAGTGGGGCACATACCAAGGAACAGAACAAAAGTGGGATTTTCTTTAAAAATACCGTTCAATAAAGTCTTTTTCATTCTTCCGCACCCCCTTCTTGCTGCTCAACAGGCTCCTCATTCATTTCTTCCTGAGTAACTGCATCAATGTTTTCTTTTTCCTGTTTAATTTCTTCCAATTCATTCAAGGACTCTGCTTTTTCCTTTGCAGCCTCCACAGCCGCATTAACACAACCGGTAACAGCTTTCGAAGTAACGGTGGCACTGGAAATTGCAGAAATCTGATTTAATCCTGCATTCCCCTTAACAACCGAAAGAACCCCCGACTGACCCTTGAACTGATTGGTGAAGGAAGATTCCTTCGCCTTTGCTCCCAGACCTGCAGTTTCTGAAGATTCCAGGATTCTGATGTCAGTAACAGCAAAATCGGTGTCAATGCCAACCATAATCTTTATGTCGCCGCCGTATCCCTCGTGAGAAACAGCAGTAACAACATAGCCCACAGTTGCACCGTCAGCAGTTCCCACATTGAACTTTTCAATGGTAACGCCCTTAGAAGCTGACTGAGGAACTTCTTTTATTTCCTCAAATTCCGTTGCCGCAGGAAGAACCTGTCCAAGAGCCTTGGCCTCGGTTTTTGCGGAATTAACATCAATAATAGGTGCAGTAATCTTGTTGGCAAAAGCCAGACAAAAAGCCGCCACAGCCGTGATTACAAAAAGCTTTATTGCGGTAACAACCGTATCTTTTCCAAACATCAGCAATCACCCTCCTTTACCTTTTTGCCTTTCTTAACCGCACCAAATCGCTTGGGAGTGCAGAATCTGTCAATAAGCGGTGTTGCCACATTCATAAGAAGAATCGAATAGGAAACACCTTCCGGATACCCTCCGTAAAGTCTGATAACGGCAGTAATCAGACCGCAACCAAAACCAAATATAATCTGACCCTTTTTGGTGTAAGGTGTTGTAACATAATCTGTTGCCATAAAGAAAGCACCCAGCATCAGTCCACCCGAAAGAATATGGAACAACGGGTCTCCCGTGAACAAACCTTCTTTGCCGCCAAATATAAATGTAAATACCGCAACCGTCGCTATGTAGGTCAGAGGAATTCTGAGGCTTATAACTCGTCTGACAAGCAGATATGCCGCACCAATGAGGATTGCAATGGTTGAAACCTCGCCGATGCAACCGGGCATCCTTCCTATGAACATATCAAAATACGAATATCCTGCAGCCGCACCCTCCTTAGCCATTGTAAGAGGTGTTGCCGTTGTAACAACATCAACGGAAGAGAACAATCCCACATCCGCAAAGGGAGCAGTCCAGGTAGTCATTGCCGCAGCCCAGGAAGTAAGCAAAAACGCTCTTGCCGCAAGTGCCGGGTTCATAAAGTTATGACCGATACCGCCAAAGAACTGCTTAACAATAACAATAGCAAAAACCGAACCGATTGCCGCCATCCACAGAGGCATTGAGACCGGAAGATTCATAGCAAGCAAAAGACCTGTAACAACCGCACTGAAGTCCCCGATTGATGACTGTTTCTTCAGGATTCTGCACCAGCCCCATTCGCAGCCCACAGCCACAAGAACACAGACAGCCGTCAAAACAAGCGCCCTGATACCGAAGAAATACACTCCCGCAAAAAGTGCCGGCAAAAGTGCAATAATCACATCAAGCATAACCGACGAGGTGGTGCTTCTGCCTCTCACATGAGGCGATTCTGTAACAATAAGTTTTTCATTAACATTTGAAAGTGCCATTATTTCTTCGCCTCCTGTCTCTTTTTGTTAATCATAGCCTTGGCTGTCCTCACCTGCTGAAGGGGATTTTGCTCCGCAGGACAAACATAAGCACACGAACCGCATTGAATACAGTCCATGGTATTGAGCTTTTCAAGCTTTTCCACATCACCCAGAGCCACCGTATCCTTGATTACGTTGGGAAGCAGATTCATAGGACAACCCTCAACACACTTTCCGCAACGCAGGCAATTCTGCTTTGCTTTACCGTGAATCATCTCTTCACTGAAACCAAGAATTCCGGAGCTTCCTTTAACAATGGGAACATCCGTAAACGGCATGGAAACCCCCATCATAGGGCCGCCCATAATAACCTTTGCCGCAGTTTTTTTAAAGCCTCCGCACTTTTCAATCAAATCTTCAACATTAGTACCGATGCGCACTCTGAAGTTTGAAGGATTTTCAATGCAGTCACCACTGACAGTAACAATTCTCTTTGTCAAAGGTGTTCCGTAAAGAAACGCCCTGCCGATTGCCGCACAGGTATCAATATTATCAACAACCGCTCCCACATCCATAGGAAGCTTGCCGGGAGGCACTTCACGACCGCATATGGCCTTGATAAGATGTTTTTCAGAACCCTGAGGATACTTTGTCAACACCTTGACAACATTAATCTTAACTTCTGTGTCCTTTGCCGCGTATTCCTCCATTATTGCAATAGCATCCGGCTTGTTTGTTTCAATAGCTATATAACCTTCTTCAAGTCCGAAAGCCTTAACAATAATTTTAAGACCTTCAATAACTTCTTCGGGAGTTTCCAACATTGCACGATGGTCAGAGGTGAGATAAGGCTCACATTCCGCACCGTTCACAATGGCAAATTCAATCTTCTTTTCAGGTGGCGGGCTCAGCTTCACGTGTGTAGGGAAGGTTGCACCACCCATACCCACAATTCCTGCCTCACGGACAACATCAACAATCTCTTTTGCAGACATTGTTCGCCAGTCCTTCGGCTCTATTCCGGGACAAACCTCGTCCAGTCCGTCATTTTCAATCACGATGGCGTTTTGCCTGATACCCATATGGTGCATTCTCGGCTCAATTGCAACCACCGTACCCGAAACAGCCGAGTGGATGTGTGCGGAAACATAACCGCCTGCCTCTGCAATCTTCTGCCCCATCAGAACCCTGTCACCAACCTGAACACAAGGCACCGCCGGTGCACCGATGTGCTGAGAAAGGGGATAAACCATTTCCTTGGACGGCTGAAGGTCCACAATGGGCTTTTTGCAAGTCGCCTCCTTGCTGTCATCGGGATGAATTCCGCCCTTGAATGTGCGAATCTCACCGCCAAACACAGCCTTTATTCTTTCGAGCACTTCTGACATATTCATAACAACTCCTCCTTGCCAATGTCAAATTTTATCTCTCGTTCTTTTTATTTTTCTTATATCGTTACCCAAAGTCTGAAGAATTTTATACTCCCCGATGAATCTGGATGCAATTCTTGAGCTGTACATTTCCGTCAAAGTGTCAAAATCAAGATTTGTGGAAATAATGGTGCTCTTTCCGGATATAATTCTCGTATTAATAATATCAAAAAGAGATGCCGCAGTAAACTGCGTAACAAACTCCGTACCCAAGTCATCAATAATCAAAAGATCAACATCATACACATACTTCACAATATCCGGTGCCTCGTCGTCTTCTCTTTTGAACTTTGCACTTTCAAAGGTCTCAAAAAGCTTGAATGCGGTCTGATAAAACACCGTCTTTCCCCGCTCAAGAGCACGATTTGCAATACAGCTTGAAACAAAAGTCTTTCCCGTTCCGGCATTACCCATAAGCAGGATATTTTCGTGACTCACATCAAAGGTTTCCGCAAAGGTCATTGCGTTGTTACAAACCATTTGCATAACCTTCAGCACCTTCTGACTGTTTTCGCCCTGATTGACAAAAAGCGACATATCAAAATTTTCGAAAGTGCACTCACGCATAAACTCCGTGAGATTCGAATTTTTTCCTATATTTTTGGAAATAAGGTTTTTCAGACAAACACAACGTTTGCCTTCAACAAACCCCGTATCCCGACACATCTCACAAGTGTAAATATCATCAAGATATCTTTCATCAAAGCCGTTTTTCACCAGAAGCTCTGCCTTTTTCTTCTGCAGCTCCCTGATGCTGGTTTTCACTTCTTCAAAATTGCAATTCTTATCCAGAACACAACTAAGCAACCGTGTTCCGTTTTTCATAAGTTCAGTTTCAAGAGCTGCGAACTGCGGAATTTTGGTACAAACCTCCATATGGCGTCTTGATTGCTCCGCCTGATTGTTCACACGTATCTCTTCAAGTTCTCTGTTCGCCAAAACATAAGCAGATTCCATATCGTTCACTCCTCCAGCATATCATTCAGAATTTGCTGTGCAAACTCCGAATAATCAGTTTTATTTGTGTCAACATAATTGTTGAATTTACTTTTTTTTGCGTTTGTCCGTTCTTTAACCGGAGCATTTTTCAATTTATAAAGAGTCTCCGATTCCCGAACAGCCTCAACCGAAGTCAGACCTTCTTCCTGCCAGTTCAGAAGAATCTTGTTCATATACGCCCAATTCATTTTCCCCGTTGCAGAAACAGTCCTGTCATAAGCTTCCTCAACCAAAGGAATAGGAATATTCTTTTCAAATGTCCAAAGGCTTATATACTTTTTCTCGGTCTGAGTCAGAGCACGGTCATAGATTCCCAGAATAGCCCTGATTTTTCCTTCATTGGAAAGCTTCATTTCAATTTCTTTTATATATTCTTCAGCACTCTCATAAGTGTTGATTCCTTTGTCTGCCCAGTCAATGGCAACAGTCTCAAGATACCTCTTCCCGGTTTTGCCCTGACTTGCGGCAAACTGAAGAAGCATAATCACCACTTCAACAGGAAGACCCAGCCAATCAACAAATGAATAAAGCAGCTCACAGTCCGAGGGGCTGAGAATCTTTTCAAGAATAACCTCTGCCTGACGGAACAAATAGTCAATCTTCTCATTCACAGCCGCAGTAGCATCAATCTCCGCCGCATCATATGAAGGTCTGACACGCAGATTGGAAACCACAGAAGCCTTTTCCCGGAACCCTTTTTCAGCATCCGGTTGCGAAAAAGAATACCCGTCACCATCCTCCCAAATCACCTCAGCGGTAATCCAGAATTCAATGGCAGCATCCACCGTTTCAGAGCTTATCCTCAACTTCTTTGAAATCTCTGCCGTGCTAAGCACTTTTCCGTTTTTCCTGAAGTTACTCAACGCATATATATATATCCTGAAAAACTCAGCATTTGCCAGTTTGCTCCATTTTTCAACAAACTTAAATTCCAGTTCAAAACCCTTTTCCATAACAACTTATACCTCACTGCACAAAGTGCATTCTTCTCCTATATATACTATACCACAAATTTTTCTTTTTGTCTTTACAAATCTTGCTGAATTTTTATCTTTTCCTTGCAGATATTGCGTCTTTTTCCAAAAAAAAGCTGCAATATTTTGTTATATTTTTCACAAAAAAACAAATAACCCGAAACAACTCGGGTTATTTGCCAACACAAAACCTTTCAAAAACTCTGTCAATTATTTCATCCTGCACCGTGACTCCCGTGACCTCTCCCAACGCCGAAAGGATATCCTCCAAATCAACATAGAGCATATCGGAAGGCATCCCCGAAAGAAGACTTTCGTTCATACCCTCGGCAATACTTTTTGCATTAATCAATGCATTTTTCTGACGGTCATTGGAAATAAACACATCATCCTTGGAAATCCCGCCTGTCATAAACATATCGGTAATTTTTTTCTCCAGTTCATCTATTCCCGAAACGTCACCGTCTTTAGGGGTTGCAGTGCAGACAAAACAAGCTTCGTCAATTTTCAGGGTGTTTGCAAAAGACTTTACGTCAGCAGACATACCCATATCTGTCTTATTTAATATAACTATTATGTTTCTACCTCTTATATACTCAAAAATTTCAATATCATCTTCCGAAAGTTCGCAGGAGCTGTCAAGAACAAACAAACATAAATCCGCATTGTCAATGGTTTTCTTTGCCTTTTCAATACCGATTTTCTCCACCGAGTTTTCACTCTCACGAATACCGGCGGTATCCACAAGTCTCAACGCAACACCGTTTATGTTCACGTATTCTTCAACCGTATCTCTCGTGGTTCCGGGAATATCCGTAACAATAGCCCTCTCCGAACGGCTGAGTGCGTTAAGAAGCGATGACTTCCCCACATTGGGTCGACCTGCAATGGCAGTAAGAATACCGTCACGCAAGATTCTACCCTTTGAGAATCCCCGAAGCATTTCGTCAATATCGGCAACAATTTCACCGATTTTTGCTATCATTTCATCATTTTCAATCTCATCAATTTCATCCGGGAAGTCAGCAACAGCCGAAATATTTGCAGCGAAGGACATTGCCTTCTCGCGGATTTTCTCAACCTTCTCCGAAAGCTTTCCCGAAAGTGCCTTTGCCGCATTGGACTGACCAAGAGAAGAATTTGCATGAATAAGGTCAATCACCGACTCCGCACCAATAAGGTCTGTCTTTCCGTTCACAAACGAACGTCTGGTGAATTCACCGGGCTCTGCCTGACGAACCCCAACCCTGAATAATTCTTCAAGAATAGATTCTGCGGCAAAATATCCGCCGTGGCAGTTGATTTCCACAACCGTCTCGCCGGTATATGAACGAGGTGCACGCATAACCGCAACAAGAGCCTCGTCAAGAAGAACCCCGTCACATTTACGTCTGATGTCCGAAAGCGTCAGCTTATGACTTTCAAGCTCAGAAATCTTTTTTCCGCTTTTTGGAAAAGCAATCTCCGAAGCTTCTATCTCGGCATCTTCACCGCTTATTCTGATGATGGCAATACCGCCCACGCCCACAGGTGTGGCAATTGCGGCAATAGTATCAAACTCTTTCATAAATACCTTTCACAATCTTTTGGGTTTGTCCTTTTTTCTTAACAGTTTATATCCAAATTTTCTCAACTCTGCCGAGGCTGAGTGAAACAGGATAGCATATGAGATAAAGCGAGCAAATTTTTCGTTAGGCAAACAAAAAACGGAGGGAATACTTTGTGTATTCGCGAGTATTTTTGTGCAACATGGCGGACAATTTGCCGATTTAGCACATATGATAGACTGTTGAACTCTGCCTATACTATCCCTTTTTAATATTGGAGATAATTTCCTTAACAACCTTTGCAAGTTCGCTGTCGTTTTCAATATCCGTGGCAATTTTGCCCACATTATGCATAACCGTTGTGTGGTCACGGTTGAAGGCATCCCCGATTTTCGGGAATGACGGATCTTCTAGGATTTCCCTGCATATGTACATAGCAACCTGCCTGGGAAGAGCAACATCTGCCGACCTTTTTTTTGAAACCAACGAATCCTTTGACAGACGGTAATACTTTTCAACCTCTTCAATAATAATCTTGGTGGTTATCGTCCTCTTGGGCTGAACCGAAAGAATATCCCTGAGCGCCTCGCTGGCAAGCTCCATAGAAATCTCATTTGTACGTTTTATGCCGGCATAAACAAGAATTCTCTTCACGGCGCCTTCAAGGTCACGGACGTTGGACTTAATGCTGTCGGCAATAAATTCCATAATCTCATCGTCAACCGACAAATATTCACTCTGAATCTTGTTTTTCAGAATTGCCATACGTGTTTCAAAATCCGGAGGCTGCACATCAGCGGGCAAACCGCTGTTGAAGCGTGTAACCAACCTCTCCTCAAGCTGAGGAATTTCCGAGGGCAATCTATCGGATGTGAGAACAATCTGCTTGTCCATCTCATAAAGAGCATTGAATGTATGGAAAAACTCCTCCTGAGCCAATTCTCTGTTGGCAAAGAACTGAACGTCATCTATGAGAAGCAAGTCAACATTTCTGTATTTATTTCTGAATTCCTGATTGTTTTTTTCGCGTATTGCGGTAACAAGCTCATAATTGAACTTTTCACTTGTGGCATAAAGAACTCTTTTCTTGGGATAATTCTCAATAAAGTAGTTGCCGATAGCCTGCATCAGATGTGTTTTTCCAAGCCCGCTTCCCCCGTAAAGGAACAAGGGATTATACGTTGTGCCGGGACGCTCCGCAACAGCCAGCGATGCCACATATGCCAGATTATTGTTATTGCCCACAACGAAAGACGAAAAAGTGTACTTGGGATTGAGGGTATTTTCGGTCGTAATGGGATCAACGTCCTCCGCTTCACGATTTTTCTCGTCAACCAGCACATCAATATCAAACTTGTGTGAAGTCACCGATTCAAGACAGCTTTCAATCAAAGAAAAATACTTCGTCATAATCATATTCTTGTTAACCGAAAAGGGAACAACAAGAGTAATTTTCGTATCATCAATAGCTTCCGCACGGATTGGTTTTATCCAGGACTCAAAAGAAACTGCCGAAATTTCCTCCGCCAGTTCCTCAAGAACCTTCTCCCAGATTCGTGTTAATTCTTCCAAAATAAAAACTCCTTTTAAAATAAAAACTACATTATATAATAAGAAACACAGTAATAAGTATAAAACGAATTATAATTAATACAAACAAAGATATTTTAACAGATTTTTTTATTTTTTTCAATAGCAAAAAATTCCGAAAAACCCCGACAAAAAAATTTCATAAGCAAAAAAACACAAAATATAGACAAAAAAAACTATAATTTTACAACATCTATGGTTTTTTCCCCGCAAAAAAATTTTAAAATTTTTTTCGTTGCTGAAAGTCTTGACAATATGAAAATAATGTGCTAAAATGATTAATGCTGTTTTACAGATAATTATTAAATTTACATTTTCATATTATGAAAAATTGGTATTGGAGGGATACAGATGCTTAGAACATTCCAGCCTAAGAAGAGACACAGAGCTAAAGAGCA
>JAZNLK010000070.1:0-20976 GCA_045579055.1 Clostridia bacterium | reverse complement strand
TTTCCCAGGGCGGGCCTAAAAATTCGCCGAAGGGCATATCGATGAAGTTCCTTGTGCGTGCTTGCGACGCCCAGTCGTGGGTGTGTGCTGGGAGTTAAGGTTTAGGGGCGATCCGCAACGGCATGTGGGCGTTGACCCCTTTTCCGCGGAGGCCTGTGACCGTGTAAGGGATGGGACATCCCGCCTTTATACGTATCAGGTTAAAACCTGCGTTGCGGTACTGCTTTCCCTTTTGGGAAAAATGTGCTGTGGGCAGTGTAGCCTGCCTTGAGTGGGTATGGTGAATAATTGTTCAGATTGATTCTTCGAGGCCACGAAGGGTTAGTTATTGCTTTTTGAAACCATATTTGCAAAAGAGGCTAAGAAACGAATGTAGCTGTCGGGGAAAACTCCTAGACCGGTATGCATATACAGGATTGCAGTGTGATCTCAGTGGCAATCAGGTAACGCAGAGGCGGCAAAACACTTTTTTGCCGTTTCGTCGGCGACGATGCGGGTCAGGCTTTAAACGGAAACATCCCTTTCGGCGACGATAGGGAAGCTTGACGGGAAATCCAACCTGACCTATGGCACAAACTTTACTGTGTATGCTACCCTTTATTTTCTTATTTTCAGTTTATTTATGGAGTTGAGTTATTGTTGAAGGATGAAGTGCCTCGAAAGCAGAAAATGAAGTTTAAACCCTCAAATTCGAAAAAAACCGACAAAAGCTGGATTATCAAAACTATTGTTATTACCTTTACTATGTCTGCGGTTTTTTCGTTTTTGTCAACCAGTGTTATGGATATGGTCAGTATTTGGATTGCGGTCCTGATTCTGTTGACCATTATTTTGATAGGTATTTTGTTCGATATAATCGGTATGGCTGTTACCACGGCAGATGAAGCTCCTTTCCACTCTATGGCGGCAAAGCGTGTCAAGCACGCAAGAATTGCAATCAGCCTTATTAAGTCAAAAGAAAAGGTTTCAAACTTCTGCAATGACGTGGTGGGGGATATCTGCGGTATTGTCAGCGGTTCGGCTTCGGCGGCTGTTGTTGCATATCTTCTGACTATGGATATCAAGCTTAACAGTATGCTTTTGAGTCTTGTGATTACTGCTATGGTTGCGGCTTTGACCGTGGGCGGAAAGGCTATGGGCAAGACTGTTGCTATGAAATACAGCAATTATATAATTTATAATGCGGCAAGGATTTTGTCGTTTTTGAAATTTTGGAGCAAATAGAATCTGAAATGTTATGGATGTTATACTGCATCGGTGATATTGGAGAGTTTTTTTGCTTTGGATAAACGGAGCACATATGGATAAAATTTTGGATGCAGTGAAATCATCTGAGGATGTGAAAAAACTGAATATCCCTGAGTTGAGAGAGCTTGCGGCGGAAATCCGCAGTTTTTTGGTGGAGAACATCTCAAAGCACGGGGGACATCTGTCTTCAAACCTTGGCACGGTGGAGCTTACGCTTGCACTGCACAAGGTTTTTGATTTTTCTTCCGACAAGATTGTCTGGGATGTGGGGCATCAGTCATACACCCACAAAATCATTACCGGACGAAAGGATTCTTTTTGTACATTGCGGCAGAAAGGCGGAATCAGCGGCTTTCCGAAAACCGAGGAAAGCGAGACTGATGCATTCAACACCGGGCACTCCTCCACAGCGGTTTCGGCGGCGTTGGGGTTTGCTAAGGCTTTTGAACTTCAAGGAAAGGACGCCTGTGCTGTGGCGGTTGTGGGCGACGGTGCCCTTACCGGCGGTATGGCTTATGAAGCTCTTAACCATGCCGGAAGCGGCAAAACTCCGCTTATTGTAATTCTGAATGACAACGGTATGTCAATTTCAAAGAATGTGGGCGGTGTTTCCCAGTATCTGAGAAAAATGACGAGCCGTTCTGCATATATTGGTGTTAAAAAATCGGTTAAGAGGTTTTTGAGCAATCTTCCTCTGATAGGAAAGCCGTTCACTGTTTTTGCTCATAAAAGCAAAAGATTGCTGAAAAAAATATTGTTGCAGAAGAAGCTTTTTGAAAATATGGGTCTTGAATATCTGGGCCCGGTTGACGGACACGATTTCAAGGAGCTTATTACAATTATTGACTATGCAAGGAGTCTTAAACGCCCTGTTATCGTGCATACGGTTACACAAAAGGGCAAAGGCTACGAACCGTCGGAGAAAAACCCGTCCCTTTTCCATGGTATAGGCAAGTTTGATGCTGAAACCGGAGAGGTTACAAAGTGTGGCGAAAAGTCTTTTTCGAATGTGTTCGGTGAAGAAATTATACATCTTGCTGAGGAAAATCCGAAGGTTGCTGCTATTACGGCGGCAATGCCTTTGGGAACCGGTCTTTCGGGCTTTGCGGAGAAATTCCCCGAAAGATTCTTTGATGTCGGCATTGCGGAACAGCACGCTGTGACTTTTTCTGCCGCTTTGGCAAAGGAAGGTCTTATTCCTGTGTTCGCAGTTTATTCCACGTTTCTTCAAAGAGGATATGACCAGCTTCTTCATGATGTGGCACTTCAGAATCTGCACGCAGTGTTTGCTATTGACCGTGCCGGAGCTTCGGGCAACGACGGGGAGACCCATCAGGGTATTTATGATTTTTCGTATCTTTCGCATCTTCCAAATATGACGGTTATGGCACCTGCCACCCTAGAGGAACTCAGAGTGATGCTGGATTTTGCAATTAACCGTGCAACGGGACCTGTTGCTGTGAGATATCCCAAGGGCGAGACTTCATTTGGTAATGAAAAATGCTTGCCTGTTCAGCAGGGATGCGGTGTTGCGGAGCGGCGTGGGGATGATGTTCTGATTGTTGCCGCAGGTGCTCAGGTCGCAGAGGCTTTGAAAGCCGCAGAAATTCTTGAAAAAAGCGGAATTTCGGTGGCTGTTATGAATGCCAGATTTTTGAAACCCTTTGATGAGAAGCTTTTCAGAGAAATGGCGGAGGGAAAAAAGCTTCTTGCGGTGTCGGAGGATAATGTGGGCATTGGCGGACTTTCGGATACTGTCAGAAGATGTGTAAGCCGAAAGGTGATTGAATTTGCATTTCCTGATGTTCCTTTGGCACAGGGAAGTATTGCGGAGCAGAAGGAATTTGCTTCCATTGACGCCGAAAGTATGGCGGAAAGAATAAAGACGGAACTTGAAGGTGATGAAATTGGCTAAAATCCGATTGGATGTGTTTATGGTTGAACAGAATATGGCTTCCAGCCGAAGCTCTGCACAGGCAATGATTATGGCAGGGCAGGTTTACATCGACAATCAGAAGGCAATGAAAGCCGGAGAGATGATTAAAGGCACCGAGAATATTGAAGTTCGAGGAAACGGTCCCTCATACGTGAGCCGCGGGGGTCTCAAGCTGGAAAAGGCAATGAAGGTGTTCCCTACCTCTCCTGACGGCAAGGTTTGTATGGATATTGGGGCTTCAACCGGGGGCTTTACCGACTGTATGCTTCAGAATGGTGCTGTTAAGGTTTATTCCGTTGACGTGGGCTACGGTCAGCTTGCATGGAAGCTTCGCCAGGACGAAAGAGTTGTGAATATGGAAAGGACAAATATCCGCTATATTGACAGGGAGCTTGTGACCGAGCCATTGGAATTTTTTTCGGTGGACGTTTCGTTTATTTCCCTGAAGCCTGTTTTGCCTGTTGCCTTTGAGTTGCTGAAAGAAGGCGGCGAAGGGGTTTGTCTGATTAAACCCCAGTTTGAAGCAGGCAGAGAAAAGGTTGGGAAAAAGGGTGTTGTGAGAGAGAAATCAACACACATTGAAGTTATTGAAAACGTTCTTGCTTTCACCAAGGAAATCGGATTTTCGGTTAAGGGTCTTGATTTTTCGCCCATAAAGGGTCCTGAAGGAAATATAGAATATCTTATGTACATAAAAAAAGACGGTTCCCAATCGGAAGAGTTTGACATTCCGGCGCTTGTGGAGCAGTCACATCAGCTTGCGTAAAGCGGAAGCCATAATGGGAAAGGGGGATATTTTGTATGCAAAATATTGCACTTTTTGTCAACAGGGAAAGAGATGTTGACCTTTCGGCAACGAAAGAGGTTATTTCCCTTCTGAAAAAATATAATAAGAGGGTTTATCTTGATATATCGCTGAAGGATGAACTTGACACACCTGACCTTCTGTTTGCTCAGGGGGACGGGCTTTTTGAGTGCTGTGATGCCATTTTTGCTTTGGGCGGTGACGGAACTATTCTGAAAATTGTCAATCAGGCGGCGGATTATAATGTACCTGTTGCCGGAATAAATCTGGGTCATCTGGGTTTTCTGACCCAGGCGGAACGGAATGACCTTTCAAACCTGATAAAAATTCTTGAAGGCGAGTTTTCGGTTGAATACAGAATGATGCTGGAGGCTAGGGTGGTTTCGGATTCAGGAGTTGGAGAGGCATTTTCGGCTTTGAATGATATAATTGTCCGTGGTGATTCCGCAAAGATGATTTCACTAAGTGCGGAGGTTGACGGAACAGAAACCAGCAGGTATCTTGCTGACGGAATTATTGTTGCAACCTCAACGGGTTCCACGGCATATTCCCTTTCCTGCGGCGGTCCTATTGTTCACAAGGCTCTTGACTGTATGATTATGACTCCTGTTTGTCCGCATACGATGAAATCCAGATGTATGGTTGTTCCTCCGGAATCTTCCATCGTGGTGCGTTTTGATGAGGCGTATTCCAACGAGGTTGACCTGAAGGTTGACGGAATATCGGTTAAAAAGCTCAGCGGTGGTGAATACATAGAGGTGGCACGAAGTTCGAAGCGTGTGCCGATGATTGATGTTGCTTCACGAGGATATTTTGACGTTATACGTGAAAAACTTGCAGATTGATGAAAGAGGTGAGCGGATATGCTCAGAGAACTGCATATAAAGAATATTGCTGTTATTGATGAAGTTCATATTGATTTTTTTGGTGGGTTCAATGTTCTCACCGGTGAAACAGGTGCAGGTAAATCAATTCTCATTGATTCCATAAATATGGCGTTGGGAAAGCGTGTCAGTCATGATCTTATCAGGACAGGCTGTGACAAGGCGGTTGTTAATGCTTTTTTTGAGGTCTCGGACAAAAAGATTCTGGATGCACTTTCGGATATGGGGGTTGATGCGGAGGATGGCATTGTTGCCATAAACCGTCAGCTGACTCAAGACGGAAAGTCCACTTGCCGTGTTAACGGGGTTGCATTGCCTCTTAATATGGTCAGAGATGTTACCTCTCTGCTTATAGATATTCACGGACAGAACGATAACCGTTCACTACTTGATGCAGGAAGCCACCGTGCTCTTCTTGATGATTTTGGAGATTGCGGTCAGGTTCTTGCGGAATATAAAACGGTTTATAAAAAAATGAGAACTCTTGAGAAGGAAGCAAAGCAGCTTTCGGAATCCTTTGAAGAAAGGGAGCGGAGGTTGGAGCTTCTCAGCTTCCAGATTCAGGAGATTAACGGTGCAAAGCTGAAGGTCGGAGAAGATGAGGAGCTTGAGACGAAACGAGATTATCTTTATAATGTTGAAAGTATAGTGTCGGGAGCCGGAACGGCTTATGGTGCTCTATACGGCGGTGAGGAATACTCTGCCTATGACCTTTTGCGTCGGGCGGAAAGAAGTCTTTCGGATGTTTGCCAATATCACCCCAAGCTTTCGGAGTGTTTTGAACGCCTGGGAAGTATCATTGCGGAAACCGACGATATTGCGTCAGAAATTAACTCCTGTCTGTCGGCGACGGATTTTAATATGGCTGAGCTTGATTCCATTGAGGAGAGGCTCGACATAATCGGGAATCTCAAAAGAAAATACGGGAATAATATTGAAGAAATTCTTGAATATGCGAAAAAAGCAGAGGAAGAAGCATCGGGAATCGAACATAGCGACGAGAAGCTTGAGTTGATTCGCGGTGAGCTTAATGTGCTGAAAGAAGAACTGCACAAAATAGGCGAACAATTAAGCGAAAAACGTCGTCAGGCGGCGGCTGTGCTGGAAGGTCGGATTGCAACAGAGCTTCAGGACCTTGATATGCCAAAAGTAAGGTTTTCCATTGTTGTGGAGGACAAAGTGTCGGAGGACGGGACTTCTTATGATGAAACAGGCAAGGACAGAGTGGAATTTCTTCTTTCCACCAATCCGGGTGAGGACTTGAAGGCTATGTCGAAAATCGCTTCCGGCGGTGAGCTTTCACGTATTATGCTGGCAATTAAATCGGTTCTTTCGGATTCTGAGGATATTGACACCATGATATTTGACGAAATTGACACCGGAGTCAGCGGAAGAGCGGCTCAGAAAATTGCTGAGAAGCTGGCACTTCTTGCACGGAAGAAGCAGGTTTTCTCCATTACGCATCTGGCTCAGATTGCAAGTATGGCGGATAATCATTATCTGATAAAGAAGTCTTCCACGGAGGAAAAAACCTCCACCAGTGTCACACTTCTTGAAACAGAAGGAAGAATTGATGAACTGGCAAGGATTATAGGCGGTGTGACGGTCACAGACCTGACCAGAAGCAGTGCTTTGGAGATGCTGGAGCTTGCCAAAAACAAAAAGGAAAATTAATGAATTATGGAAAAGATGGGAACAGTCACCCGGATTTCGGGTGAGAATATGACGGTCACAATCACAAGGGATTCTGCCTGCGGCGACAATTGTGCTGCCTGCGGCCTTTGCGGAAATAACCGTGAAATGACGGTTGAACTGAAGAATACAAAGAATTTTTCGGAGGGCGACAAGGTTTGGCTTGTTTCGGAGGATAAAAAGATTCTCGGCAATTCTGCTCTGGGCTATCTGTCACTTACTGCTCTGCTGATTGCAGGGGGAGTGGTCGGCGGAATTTTGGGCGGCGACTGGGCGGCTTTTGGCGGAGCTTTCGTGGGTCTTTCGTTGGGGATTCTGGCTTTGAGGCTGTTTTTTAAAAATAAAGTTGACATTGATGTTCAGAGGGTTGAAGAGTAATTATGCTTATATCTATTGATGGGTTGAATAAGTATTTCGGTGAAACACAGGTTTTGAAAAATGTTAAGATGACCGTAAACGAAAAGTGCCGTTACGGTCTTATTGGCGTTAACGGTGCCGGAAAGTCAACTCTTTTGAAAATTATTATGGGTACTCTGAATTTTGAGGAAGGGGAATTGGTGAAAAAACCCGGACTCAAGGTTGGGTATCTTGAGCAGAACAACGGTCTGGAACGAGACAGCTCAATAATCGTGGAAATGCGTAAGGTTTTTGATGATGTTTTTGAGGCTGAACAGCGGATGCGTCGTCTTGAAAATGAAATGGCAGAGATTTCTGACCATAATTCTGATGAATACAAGCGGATTTCCTCGTCCTATACTGCGGCACAGAATTATTTTGACAGCCGTGACGGCTATAATATTGATGTGAAGATAAAAACCATTCTCAACGGTATGGGCTTTGGCGACAGGGATATGGACACGGTTATAGCCACTCTTTCGGGTGGTGAAAAAACACGCCTTGCCATTGCGAGGTTGCTTCTTGAAGAGCCTGAACTGCTGATTCTTGACGAACCCACAAACCATCTGGATTTCAAAACACTCAGGTGGCTTGAGGAATATCTGGTGAACTACAATGGTGCAATACTGACGGTTTCCCATGACCGTTATTTTCTTGATAAGATTGTGTCGCATATTTATGAGGTGGAGCGGGGAAAGGTTTTTTTCTATGCGGGGAATTATTCGAAATATATTGTGCAAAAAGCGGAACGACGCTTGCGTGAGGAAAAGGAATATGAGATGCAGCAGATGCAGATTGCACAGCTCCAGACCTATGTGGACAAGAATATTGCTCGTGCATCCACGTCCAACAGTGCAAAGTCCAGGTTGAAAACTCTTGAAAATATGGAGATTCTCGAAAAGCCTGACGGAGATTTGAAGTCAATGCGGCTCAAATTTGAACACACAAAAGAGCCCTATAAGGATGTTTTGACGGTTAAAGACCTTGATATTGTCGTTGGTGAAGAACGGAAGGTTCTGTGCCGTGATATTGACCTTGAAGTGAAGAAAAAAGAGAAAATTGCCATTATAGGCTCCAACGGTATCGGAAAGTCTTCGTTTTTGAAGATAATTCAGGGGCTTATCCCTTATTATAAGGGAACAGTGGAGTGGGGCAAGAATGTCAGTATCAGTTATTATGAACAGGAAAATCTCAATCTCAATGCGGATAAAATTGCTCTTGATGAGTTATGGGACAGATTTCCGGACGTTCCCGAGGCGGAAATCAGACGGGTGCTTGGAAACGTACTTCTTACCAAGGATGATGTTTTCAAGCCGGTGAAGATTATCAGCGGCGGTGAACGTGCGAAACTGGCTTTCTGCATTATTATGCTTGAAAAATCCAACGTTATCATTCTTGACGAACCCACAAACCACCTTGACCTTGCTTCAAAGGAAGTTCTGGAACAGGCAATGTCGGAGTATGGCGGAACTATGATTTTTGTTTCCCATGACCGTTATCTTCTGAACAAGGTACCCGACAAGATTGTGGAAATTGATGAAAATGGTCTTAGGGTTTATCAGGGAAATTACGATTATTACTGTGAGGTTCAGGAGCGTGAGGCGGCAAAGGCGGCTGAAGCGGCGGCAAAGGAGGCTGTTGAAAGGGCGGCAGTTGCGGCAAGAGCAGCTTCGGACAACGGATACAAATCTAAGGAACAGCGAAGGATTGAGGCACAGCGGAAAAACAGAATCCGTGAGCTTGAAGGCTTGATTGAACAGGCGGAAATGCGGATTTCGGAGCTTGAGGAAGAAATGACACGGGAAGAGGTTTTTTCGGACTACAAGCTCATGGCGGAAAAGTGTGCCGAAACTGATGAACTGAGAAAAAAGCTTGAGGAATATTATGATGAATGGAGCGGTCTTGAATAGACCGCTCCATATTTTGGTGCGGCAGGAGCAAGCCCCTGCCCTACGTTGTGACGTGTTTATTCGACAGGAGCAAGCCTGTGGGGTAAGAAAAAATAAAAGAAAAAAGAATATTGAATAAATAATAAAGAATAAATGTGGTGGCTTTGCTATGCAAAGCTGTGATTTTATTAACTCCACCCGTCATTTCCTTGCGGAAATGCCACCCTCCTCTGAGAGGAGGGTGGATGAAAAGAATAGAATTTGTTTGGAATGGGCTTGTTTGTTTTTGCAAGAATACGCTATTTTGAATTTTACAACAAATTACTGTGTGTGAGAACGAGTTTTGACGGAGCGGGGGAGAGGGCTATAACCGTTTAATCTTTTTTGTTCTGAGAGGTTGTTTTTTCATCATTTTCAGAAGCTAAATGTTTTATATATCTTTCCTCTTCCTTCTTTAGTAATTCCAGAATTTCACTGTTTAACTTTTTGATTTGGGCATTTTTTTTTCTGATTTCTTCGTAAATTGTATTTTTTTCTGACATATTATATCTCCTTTTGTTTAAGTTTTTCAGCGGTCGGATTTTCTGCGGTTATGCTCCTTGCACAGCATCTGGCAGTTGCTGATTTCTGTTTTTCCGCCCTCGCTCCAAGGGGTTATGTGGTCTGCTTCCATTTCGTTGATATCGAAGTGAATTTGCGGACGTTTTTCCTTTTTGCAATGAGGACATATGCCCTTTTGCTTTTCATAAACCTTTCTTTTCATTGTGTCGGTGAAGGCTCTTATGTTCAGATGCTTTTCGTTTCCCGTCAGGAGATATTCATAGATTCCTGAACGTTTTGTCACGTCATCGTCCTGCATAAGAACAGAAATTCTCTCTTCCAGAGCTTTTGGGTCAAGGGCTTCGTTCCCATAGCGGTTGTAGAGCAAGCCCCAATCAATGCCTTGCATTTCCTTTCGGTAGTTATAAAATACGGTCTGTACCCAGCTTATAACATTTTGAAAGTATATCCAAAGCTCGCTTGCGTTGGTTTTCTTTTGGTGCGTTGACATATAGTCTTCAATTTCAATATTTTCCCTTGCGGAAATCCATTTTAAGACGGTTTCCAGATAGTCTTGCCTTATGGGAGTTCCCTTCATATACTTGCTTGCAATCTGATAAGCAGGACAGCCGTTTTTGCTGAAATATTGCTTGGCGTTTGTGAGCCATTCGCCTGTATAGATTGCATTCCTTAATTCCTGGTCGGTGAGTTTTTCGCCTGCAATATTGATAATCTTGAACCAATCAAGCTTTTCTTTGTCGTTTCCGCTACATATATAAATCATCAGCTTGTAGCCGAGAATTTGTTCCTGTTCGGTTTTTGTCAGATTGTCAAAGGCTTTGTGATTGATTGAAAAATCACCGTTCACATATTGGCAAATGCTGATTGTCCGTTGTTGACCGTCAAGAAGCTCGTAATTCCCATTTTCGTCCTCGACCCAATACATAACATTGAGGGGAAAGCCTTTTTGCACCGTGTCAATAACGGCATCACGTTGTTTTCCGCTGTAAACAAATTCACGCTGAAAGGCGGGGCGAACATTGAGCTTTCCCTCAAAGGCAACAACGCCGTTTTCGGCACTGTCTTCATAGCCTTGGGTTATTTCACCAATTGTTTTTTCTTCAAGCCTGATTTCCATAAAATCACTTCTTTCTTCTTATTAGGATTCTGAAATAAGGACATTTTCCGTTAATTGATAAATCTTTGTCATCATTTCCTTTTCTGAATTTTATAATTTCGAATTGTTCGGGGTTATATTTATCGAGGAATGTGATGGGAACACCCATTATCCCATCATAATCGCAGGGAATGTCGGTTGTTTTGTCGATGTTTATAGCATCATAATTGTCATATTTTGGATATTCTTCGGGTGAATACATTTTGTAAAGTATCAATTCTTCATCTCTCTTTGTTGTTTCGATGTTGGTGAACCATATACTTGGAACATTAACTATTTTCTTTCCCTCAATATATTTTTCGGTTTTCCCTTCGTAGTCTGAAAAAAACCACATACCACCTGAAAAACTTCTATATCCTGTCCATAGCTTGTTTTCTTTTATAAGTGGAAATATTTCTTTATATGTAATGGCATTTTTATTACCTATTATAATAAATTTCTTTTCGTATTCCATAAGCTGTGCCACATATTCCCTGAAAAGAGAAAAGGGCGGATTTGTCACAACTATATCCGACTCCTTCAAAAGCTCAATGCACTCATTGCTGCGGAAATCTCCGTCACCGTCTAAAAGGGTCAGGGTGTTCTTTTGATTTTTTATAAGATTTTCTACATCAACAAGGTCGATTGCACCGTCGCCGTTTTCGTCAAATATTTCTGTTATTTCGATTTTATATGCTTTTCTTGCCTTTTCTTCTTCAATCATATGGAATTGGGAAATGAGCGATGATTCCGCATAACAGGTTGCAATCAGCTTTTTTAGTCCAAAGCTATTGAAATTCATTGCAAAATATTTGAAAAAATTACTTTCATAAGGGTCATCGCAGTTACACAGAATAACCTTGTCTTTGAAATGCTTTTTGTAATGCTTCAGCTCGTTTTCAATATCTGCAAGCTGTGTGTAGAATTCATCGTTCTTCTCTTTGTTCGCTTTATGTAGTGATTTGTTTCCTGACATAATAACTACCTCTTGAATTGAAAATTAGGCATACTTTAAAGTTAAAACTTGATAATTATACAAGTATTATAGCACTAACATTCAAAAATATCAAGTTTTATGTGAAAATATTTACATATAGGAAAGTTTTGAGGTGAGGATATGTATGATTTTGGATTAAAACTGAGAGAATTGAGAAAAAGTAAATCAATGACACAAAAAAGATTGGCAGAAATGCTTGGTGTTACGGAAACTGTGATAAGTAAATATGAAGCTAATATTTCATATCCTCCATTTGAAAGTTTGCGAGCTTTATCAGCGGTTTTGGGAGTTTCCCTTGATGAGCTTTGCGGAACGCAGGCGAGAGAAACGGCATCACTCTATAACTTGACAAAAAGTCAGCAACAGCTTGTGAAGGAGCTGATTGAAGAATTTCGGAGCAGCAACGAACGTTTGAACAAAAAGCTTACTGCCGAACAGTATGAATTAATCGGGAAAATTACCGCTGAGTTTACGGCGTAGACACATTTTAAATTATGAAATTACCAAAACGAAAACCAACCAGGCTGAAGGATTATGATTATTCACAAAACGGTGCATATTTTGTGACGATATGTACATACAACAGGGAAAGGTTGCTGTCGGAGATATTCGTAGGGCAGGGGCTTGCTCCTGCCGAAAATAAATTGACCTGTTACGGAAATATTGTGAAAGACCAAATAGAATTATTGGAAAATCGCTACGAAGGAATCACCATTGATAAATACGTTATTATGCCAAACCATATACATATTTTGGTATCAATTTGTCGCAATACGGCAGGAGCAAGCCCCTGCCCTACGATACCGGATGTGATGTGCACATTAAAGTCAATAGCCACAAGAATGTGTAAAAAAGAAGGTTTGAAAGAAAAACATTTGTTTCAGTCGTCATTTCACGATCACATAATTCGAGGTGAAATGGACTATAGAATGATTTGGGGATATATAGATACCAATGTTGCAAGATGGGAAGAAGATTGCTTTTATAGCGAAGAATAATATTCGTGCGGCAGGAGCAAGCCCCTGCCCTACGGTGTGGATACAGAATATAAAAAATAATGTGATGGAGTTTGTAGGGAACGGGCTTGCTCGTTCCGTTTTTCGGCAAGAGAGATCCTAAGCCCTATGGTGTGGGATGTATATTTTTTTTAAGGTGTCTCAAAAACCCTAAAGTTTTCGACAAAAAAACGAGTTTCTTCCTATATAATATATAGGAAGAAATTTTTATCCACAAAATGTTGTGTTTTTCGGCAAAAAAATACCCGAGGACGAGTTTTCGTCTTCGGGTAATATGATTTTAGTTCAGTACATAAACTTTAACCTGGCGTCTGCCAAAGTTCAGGGCTTCCTGACGTGTGTCATAGCACAGGTCAATTCTGTTGCCCTTGATTGCTCCGCCTGTGTCAGCCGCAATTGCGTGACCGTAAACGTATGAGCCATCTGCGGTTTCAATGTACAGCGTGCTTCCCAAAGGAATAACGTTGGGGTCAACCGCAACGATGCCGTATCCGGCACGGCGGCCTGTGGCTGTGATTCCGTAAGCCGGGTGTGAAGGACTCTTTCCGCAACTTGATGCATCATATGCTGTTGCGTTGAGTGTAATCACCTTGCTGTATGCAAGATTTCCGCTACGTGAAGTCTGGATTGTTCCTGCAGCTGCAATCACGTTGGGTGATGAAGAGCTTCTTTTTGTTCCGATTTCGGTAATTTTTTCAATTGCCGGGGTAACAACCTCTTCACTTATCTTTTCGCGGGAAACTTCAACTCCGTCTTCATAGTACACCTTATAGGATATACTCTTTTCGCCCGGTTCACCTTCCTGAATTACCTTTGTTCTTCCCAGCGCCAACGCCGCATTTGTGCGTTCAGTGGTTTCAAAGGGAATGTCTTCGGTTATCTTCATAATCTTTTCTTCGGTGCGGACAACCAAAATGTTTTCAACACCTGCAACAGATTCGTTGAATGCGGGAGTGAGTTTGTCGGTTTCCTTGACGTTGTAGCCAAGTCCGTTCAGAACTTCACCTGCTGTTTTTCCCACTGCCATATGCTCCTTGGTTACACCGTTTTCGGTTACACTAACCATAAAAGCACGTTGGATTTCTATTCTCATATTGTCCTTGAGCTCGGAATCGGCAGCAACGCTTAGTTTGTCGTATTCGCCAAGTTCTATGTTTTCTGCTTCAAGAACATCGTCAACATATCGATTAAATGTAATAACTTCTTTTTCCGCATTGTTACCGTCCACAATGACCACGGTTTTGCTCATTGAGAAGCCTATGCCCACAACTGTTGCCAGAACAGCAACCGATGCAACTGTCAGAACAATGTATTGCTTTGATGTTGATGACAGATTTTGCAAGGTTTCTTTTGAACGTTGCAACGTTTTTGTGGTAATTGTTTTTGCAGATGACAGAAACTCAAGGATTTTTGTTTTGGTTTTTGTCAGTGCAGATACGGTAATGCGTTTGGCTGATGAGGATATGTTAAGCAGTCTATCCTTCAGACCTTTCAGCATCAAATCACCTCTGTTTTATTAAATTTTTGACCGTCTTTTTTTCGGACGGTGACACCTATTATACACGAAATTTGCTCCAAAAGTCAAATTTGATTATCTTGAATTAATCCAAATTAACCCTTTTAATTTTGAAAAATGGGTCCTCAAAAGGTGAATCATTTCAAAATACCCTCGTTTTCTCTCGTTTTCTCTCGTTTCCTCACACTCAAAAAGAAAATTTACATTATTTTACAAAAAAGTCCCTATTGATTTTATTTGGGGTTTTTGGTATAATCTTCTAAAATAAAGGTATGCAGATTTTCGGTTGAAATTCTGTAAAAGGAACATTTTTATGAACAATAATGTAATAATTCACCCATATGAGCGTCTTGACGATTTGCAAACCAAGTCAAATCTGCATCTGATTCAGAATCCAAAGTGGTTTTGTTTTGGTGTTGACGCTGTTTTGCTTGCTCATTTTGCCGCAAGCACCGTAAAGGTGCACGCATCGGTTCTGGATTTGTGTTCGGGAAACGGCATAATTCCCCTTTTGCTCACCGAGAAATCTGCGGCAGACAAAATTGTCGGGCTGGAAATCCAGGAGCCTGTTGCCGAAATGGCGAAACGAAGCATCGCCCTGAATAATCTGGGGGGCAAGGTTGAAATGCGTTGCGGTGATTTGCGTGATGCGGTTGAGATTTTCGGGAAGGAAGCTTTTGACAACATAACCTGCAATCCGCCATATAAAGAGAATAACGGTGGACTCAAGAACGCAACGGATACGATTACTGTTGCACGGCACGAGGTTTTTGGCACTCTTGAGGATATTATTTCGGTTTCGGCGGCGTGCCTGAAGCCTTACGGGAAGCTGTGTATGATTCACAGACCGGAGAGGCTTGTTGATATAATATGTATGATGAGAAGTGTGAAAATTGAACCAAAACGACTGAGGTTTGTTCATCCCTCACCCTCAAAGACTGCAACAATGATTTTGATTGAGGGCGCAAAATTCGGCAAACCCAAGCTGTTTCTGGAACCGCCACTCTATGTTCATAACCCTGAAGGGGTGTATTCTGATGAAATCAATAGAATTTACGGTCGGAGCTCCGACGACAGAAAGAAGGTAATGTTTTGAAAGGAACTTTGTATTTGTGTCCAACTCCAATCGGAAATCTGAAGGATATCACCTTCAGGACTCTTGAGGTGCTGAAGTCTGTTGACCTGATTGCCGCTGAGGACACAAGAAACACTTTGAAGCTTTTGAATCATTTTGAAATAAACGTCCCAATGACCAGCTATTATGAACACAACAAGGCACAAAAAGGCGGAGTTCTGCTGGAAAAGCTGAATGAGGGAGCTTCGGTTGCCCTTGTATCGGATGCGGGGATGCCGGCAATTTCGGACCCCGGTGAGGATTTGGTCAGACTTTGTATTGAGGAAGGGATTGAAGTTGTTCCTCTCCCCGGAGCTTCGGCTTTCACCTGTGCGCTGGTTGCGTCCGGAATGCCTACGGGCAGGTTTTCCTTTGAAGGATTTCTGACTATGAACAAGCGGAACAGAAGGATTCATCTGGAAGAGGTCAAAAATGACCCCAGAACACTTATTTTCTACGAAGCTCCGCACAAGCTTCTTTCGACCCTCAGGGATATGCTTGAGGTCTTTGGCGACCGTGAAATTGTTCTTGCAAGAGAGCTTACAAAGAAGTTTGAGGAGTTCTTCCGCACAACTCTTTCGGATGCTATTGTCAGGTATGAGGAAATTCCGCCCAAGGGAGAATTTGTGTTGATTATAAAAGGAAAAAATCCTGAAGAGCTGAAAGAACAGCAAAGGGAGGAAATGCCGTCCCCTGAGGAGTTAATGGAAAAGTATTCCGCTGAGGGAATGAAGGGCAAGGAAATGGTTAACAGGATTGCTTCGGAGTTGGGGCTCCCAAAACGTGAGGTATATGATTTACATCTGAAGATGAAGGGAAAAGTCTGAAACATTGAATTTTACTATTATTTAACAGCTTATTCACATTTTGTTAATTTATAAAATGTATGATTTGAATATAGTGGTAAATCACGTGAGATTTTCGGACTTGAGTTTATGATTCGGGTGCAGAAGGGAATGATTATGAATATGAACAAAACGGTTTTTATCGTTGATGATGAAAAAAACATATGCGAGCTTATCCGTCTTTATGTTGAAAAGGAAGGGTATTTAACCTGCATTGCTCATGACGGTGAGGAAGCGATGAATATGTTCAAAGAGAGCAATCCTGACTTGGTGCTTCTTGATATTATGCTGCCCAAAAAAGATGGCTGGCAGGTTTGTCGGGAGATGAGAGCTGTGTCAAATGTCCCGATAATTATGCTCACGGCAAAGGGAGAGCTTTTTGACAAGGTTCTGGGTCTTGAATTGGGGGCGGATGATTATATCGTCAAGCCCTTTGAGCCAAAGGAGCTGGTGGCAAGAATAAAGGCGGTTCTCAGAAGGTCGGCATCTGCCGAAAATGAGGCTTCAACAGGGCAGGAACTTTCTTTTGACGGTCTCACCATCAATAAGGACACTTTTGAGGTGTATCTGAACGGGGAACTGCTTGAAATGCCGCCAAAGGAATTTGTGCTTTTGTATTTCCTTGCATACAATAAAAACAGAGTTTTCACCCGTGACCAGCTTCTGAATGAAATATGGGGTTATGAGTTTTTTGGGGATTCACGAACCATTGACGTTCATATAAAGAGAATTCGTGAAAAAATTGAGGGAGAAAAAGCCGTGGATTCACCCTGGCAACTGAAAACAATATGGGGTGTCGGCTACAAATTCGAAGTTAAGGCATAACGCAGAGGTGACATCGGGTTATGAAAAGAACAATATTTTCAAAGGTTTTTTTGAATAATATCATTATAATAACCGTAACTTTTCTTACGCTGACAATTCTGGGCGGCTTTTTTGTTAATGAAGCTGTCGAGGAGGAACGGGATATGGTTGTTGAAAACAATGCACGTTCCATAGAAAGCTTTATGAGAAATGATATCCCAAGTGATCAGTTGAGACATTTTTTGCATGGAGTTTCACAAAGTACCGAAAACAATATACTGATTGTTGACCGTGACGGCAGAATTATGATGGCATCGGTGAATGAGCGAACCTATAACTATGATGCGGGTTATGTTCCGAAGGAGGTCTGCAAGGATGTTTTTAACGGCAAGAAGGACAAGGTTCACGGAACTCTCGGCGGTGTTTATAAAACAAAAATGATAACATATCAGTTTCCTTTTGAAAATTTCCGTACCCATGAGGTTACGGCGGCAATTTTCATTAGTGTGCCGGCTGCAATCGTTCGTGAAAGTCAGCAGGAAATCCTCAGAGTTGTTTGTATGATTGTTGTTATGGTTGTTGTACTGTCGTTTTTGCTTTCATATGCTTTGTCAAGGCAGATTTCAAAGCCTATCCGTGAAATCAGCGCAAGTGTCAGAAGCTTTGCAAAAGGTGATTTTTCACGGCGTGTGGATCTTTCTAAAAATTACAAAATACGGGAAGTTCAGGAACTGGCTGAGACCTTCAACAGTATGGCGTTCCGTATGGAAAAGGCGGAGGATTTGAGAAACAATTTTATTTCGGACGTTTCGCATGAACTCAGAACTCCTATGACAACAATTTCGGGATTTGTTGACGGTATTCTTGACGGAACGATACCGCCGGAAAAACAGGATGAGTATCTTGCAATTGTCAAAGATGAGGTTCTGCGTCTTTCAGGGCTTGTAAATTCCTTCCTGGATGTTGCACGAAGCGAGAAGAATAACCGCACACTGGATATGACAAATTTCGATATGAACGAGGTTGTTCGCAGGACTGTTCTTAATCTTGAAAGCAAAATAATTGAAAAGGAAATCTACGTTGATATTGTTTTTGAAACCGATCCGTGCTTTGTGAAGGCTGACAAAAACCTCATAAAAAGCGTACTGACCAATCTTCTGGAAAATGCAATAAAGTTTACAGACCGAAAAGGAAAAATTTGTATTTCTGAGAAAATACGCCAGCATGAGGTTGCTGTTTCGGTTTATAATACCGGTTGCGGTATAGCGAAAGAGGATATTGACTTTATTTTCGAGAGATTTTATAAGGGTGACAAATCACGTTCCCTGAATAAAGACGGCACCGGAATCGGATTATATATAGTGAGAGACGTTATGGAGCGTCACGGGAAAGCTGTTTCGGTGAACAGTGTTGAGGGTGAATATGCAGAATTTGTCTTTACTCTTGAAAAAGGAAAAGAATAAACGAAGGAATTAAAGCTTTTTTTAAAAATTGTTCACATTTTATTAATAATGAAGTGTTATATTAAAGTTGTAATTAATAATTTGTATTGAAAGGAAGTTGTTTTCGTTGGATAATTTTAAAGAAAATCAGGAATTTGAAAATACCGGCATAAAAGAAAATATGCAGGAAACACCGTCCTTTGATTTGAACGCTCGGTTGGACGGAGTACAAAATATTGAAAGTTGCAAAAACGATGTTGAGAAAGTTGAACCGGAGGCGGAGTTGAACGCTGTTGTTGATGAGACAATTGAAGGCGGCACAGCTTCGGAGGCTTCGATAACCAATGTGGCTGCTGTTCCTACGGTTGAAACGAAGGCTGAGACACCGACAGAAAATTTTGTTGAAGTGTCACAAGCGGAGTCTTCGGAGCTTCAGGAGGCACCGCTCTATACCGGCTGGGAAGCTTCACCGTATATCCGTGAAATTACCCCCGGCTCAGCGGATGTTGCTCCGCAAAGACCGGAGTTTCAGCCGCAACCTGTTCCTGTGCAAGATATTCCTATGCAGAATATTTCTGTACCGAATCCACCAACACCCGTCTTCCCTGTTGCGGAGACCAATCCTGCTTATGAAGCTCCTGCTCCTTTGATTAAGGAAAGGGTAAGGAAAAAGAGGTTCAAGAGATGGGTTGCCGCAGGTGTGGCTGTTGCTATGGTTAACGTGGTCATTCTCGGCGGAATCTTTATACTTGGTGTGAAGATTGGACAGGATAAATTTGAAAGAGAAAGCAAAAACCGTGTTCTGGGCATTATAAATCAGAATTATGATGCGACGACAGATGATACATCGGGTGCAAAACCTGCCGTTGTTAAGGGTGACGAGCTTTCTACAGTTGATATATCAAAAAAGGTTGGACCTGCTGTTGTGGGTATAACCAGTTCTGTTGAAAACGGCATGAATATTTTCGGGGGTATGTCCTACTCTGAAGGTACGGGCTCCGGAATTATAATCAGTGCTGACGGTTACATTGTAACCAACAATCACGTTATCGAAGGTGCAAATGAGGTTTCGGTGACGTTGAATACCGGATCGGAATACGAGGCAAAAGTGATTGGTACTGACTCTAAAACCGACCTCGCTGTTCTAAAAATCTCTCCTAATGAACAGCTGACAGTTGCCGAACTTGGCGATTCGTCAGCACTCGAGGTCGGTGAAAGAGCCATAGCTATTGGTAATCCTTTGGGAATGGAATTCTTCGGAAGCACCACTCAGGGTATTATTAGTGCAATAAACAGAACAATCACGGTTGATAATAAAACAATGAGTGTAATTCAGACAGATGCTGCCATTAACGAAGGCAACTCAGGCGGTGCTTTGGTTAATGCATACGGACAGGTTATTGGTATCAATGCGGTGAAGATTGCTTCCTCGTCTGTTGAAGGAATGGGCTTTGCAATACCTATTTCTGAAGCAAAACCTGTTATTTCTGACTTGATTGAATTTGGTTATGTTAAAGGCAGACCGGTTATTGGTATCACCAGCCGTGATGTTACCGATTATATGGCGAGACGCCAGAACTGGCCAATGGGTGTTCAGGTTATGGAAGTACAGATAGGCAGCGGTGCTGAAATTGCAGGACTGGAACAGGGAGATATTATTGTTTCGGCTGACGGCACAGAGGTTGCCACAACTGCTGAACTGAATGAAATCAAAAACAAGCACAAACCCGGTGAATTTATGGAGCTTGTGGTCTATAAGTATGAAACAGGACTAAAGTCAAATGTATCACTCAAGCTTGGTGAAGAACAACCGGAATAGTTTTTTGAAATGTTGGGGGCGTTGCTTTTGGCAACGCTCCTTTGTTGTGTTTTGGCTGCAAAGGAAAGTCGAAAATAACGTTGTTTTTTGAAATGTTATTAATTATTGGAGAAAAATTTAATATTTTTATAGATTTTTGTCGGAATATATGTTATAATAACAGGGTGTGTGCTTCAATGTTATATGATTGAATTCGGCTGTTGCTGAATAAGTATAAGTGGCATTGAAGTGATAGCTTTAAATTTTTTCTTGAAGGAAGGGATTTTTGATGAAAAAAGTATTTGGCTCTGTTAAATCCTGGCTCAGAGACCACAAGCGTGAGGTTGCAACTTTTTTCATTGCATTTCTGCACGCATTTTTGATGTATTACTGCCTTGAACTGGGCAATAAGAATCCGTTTATGAACGGTGTGTTTTACACCATAATTAATGTGATTTCTATTTTTGCCATTCATTCATTGCTTTATTTATTCACTCAGCGGTGGTGGATTTCATCGTTGATTGTTTCTGTGCCCTTGACAGTTCTCAGTATTGCCAACTATTATGTTCTGATGTTCAGAAATTCGCCAATTTCAACTCAGGATATTTATAATATGGGAACAGCAGCGGGAGTTATGGAAGGCTACAGCCTTGAAATCAGCGCATGGGTTGTTGCAATAATCGTTATTGCGTCCATTTCGCTGGTGCTCATCCCTATTCTTTATCACCGTGAAAAGGGAAAGAAGTATGTGGGAAAGGAAATTCTGAAAAGAAATGTTTCCTTGATTGCCTTTTTTGCAATTTTCTTCAATGCAATTTATTTCAGTGATCATCCCATCAAGCCTCGTGCTACATTTGCCTGGTCATGGGAGGATTCCTACTATGCTTACGGTTATGCC
>JAZNLK010000069.1:0-4141 GCA_045579055.1 Clostridia bacterium | reverse complement strand
TCTTTTTTACAATAAGCTTGAACACCTTTATTGTATCAGATTGGTGAGTTTTTTGGTATAACCGTTTGTTACCCACCCGTATAGCGGGTGGTTGTCTGTTTCGAGTACTACGCACTCTCAACTGTCTTAAAGACATTAATAAGTAAAAAATCCGTACACTTTCGCGTACGGATTTTTTGGTGGAGGGAGATGGATTCGAACCATCGAAGCGAGACGCAACAGATTTACAGTCTGCCCCCTTTGGCCACTCGGGAACCCCTCCAAATAATTGGAGCTGGTGATGGGACTCGAACCCGCAACCTGCTGATTACAAATCAGCTGCTCTGCCAATTGAGCTACACCAGCTTACAATTTCACGGTCGTTCTCACGACCAGCGAATATTACTATACCATAATTATTACAGCTTGTCAACACTTTTTTTAAAAATTTTTTATTTTTTTATTTTTTAATTAATATTCAGATATCCCTCACATCCAGCGTGAAACTTCCTTCCCGAATTTCCAAAACCCCATAGTGACTCACCGCACTACCGGGATTAAACAGGGTTATCTTGCCCACCTTCTCGTGATACACCTTATGAGTATGCCCGAAAATGCAAAGTTCCGCGCCTTTTTCCATTCCAACCTTAACCAGCTTTGCAGGAGAATACTTAACACCGTAGTTATGCCCATGGGTAAGAAAAATCTTTACTCCCTCAATCTCAAACAGACGGTCTTCCGGAGCCGTTCTGTCCCACACATCATTATTCCCCTTGACGTGAACAATATTTATATTCGGATACACAATCTGCAAATCCTCCACATCCGCCAGAACATCCCCTGCATGAATAATCAAATCAATCTTTCCCTCTTTTTCAATTGCCTTCATCATAGGATTAAAACTGCGGTGCGAATCGCTGAAAATAACAGCTTTCACAAAACCACCTTCTTTTCTTTTTAAATTATACCACAAAACAAAATAGTTGTCACTATTTTACCCCAAAAACATATAATGTATATAGAAGCAAAGCACAAATTGAAAGGAGTTTAACCTATGAACCTGCAGGAAATGATATCCAAAATGTCCCCCCAGATGCTTGCAAACGGTCTTAAACAAATCAGCGGGAAACTGACACCCGAGCAGTTGAAGCAAGCCGAAGCGGCAATAAAATCCATGAGCCGCGGCGAGCTGAGCAAACAGCTTGAAAATCTGGACACAGAACAATTGAAGCAACAGCTTCAAAACAATCCCGATATGGCAAAACAGCTGTCTCAGAATCCCGAACTTATGCAAAAACTCGGTTCTATTATAAACAGCAAATAAAACAATTCCGGAGGAGGTGTGGCAAGTGGACGAAAAACTTGATCTTTCCAATGCTGTGGAGCAGATTCAGCAAATGTTTTCAAGCGATGAAGGGAAAAACCGAATTGCGGACATTGTGAAAATGTTTTCGGGCGAGAACTCAAACGAAAAATCCGACAACGCCCCCTCCCCGATGTTTGACGACTCAAGCGGAATGGATATGGAAACCGTACTGAAAATTTCCGGTATGCTTCAGGCAATGAACAGCGGAAACAACAACGAGAAAACAGTTTTTTTAAAGGCTTTAAAACCGTTTCTGAAAGAAAGTCGCAGAACCAAACTTGACCACGCCGCAAAACTTATGAATATGATTTCAGTTATGAAAACAATCAGCAATAACAACGCAGGAGGTGACTAAAATATACCACCGTTACAACCCAACATCCACACAGCAGGCATCTGTCCCAAAAGCCAGGTCATCTCCGATGCCACCCGGCAACCATCAACATAATGTCTCAAGCACTATGCAAAAAAACGCTCAGCCAAACCCACAACCACAAAAACCGTCTGCTCCCACATTCCAAAAATCCCATCAGGTGCAAATCGAGCCTCCGCCCGCTCAAAAAAATGAGCCCCTGACTAAAAAAAACCAGCCGAAAACAGAACCCTCAGACCGAAGCACTCACAAACCCTTGGAATTTTTGAAGAACTTTCTTCCCCGAAATCTGTACAACCCCGAAACAAAAAAAATCCTTGGCATACTGACTGCCGAAGATTTATTGCTTGTTGCACTTATTTTCCTTTTTATGGAAGACGGCGAAAATTCAATGATGGCGCTGGTACTGCTTTATGTTCTTCTTTCTGAATATATTGATTTGGGCGATTTTCCCCTTTGATGCATAACCCTGAAACAACCTTCATAAATATTATAAAAAAACAATTTTAAGAAGCGAGGTCGAATAAAAATGTCAGTCAAGCTGCACAAAGAGCACATAAAGCTCTCACGGGTCATCTTTTCCCGCTGTTGTCAGACCACGGCAGACTGTGACATAATTGTTCCGGATATAAAACCGGACGTTTTGAAAGTTCTGCGTGTGAGCAGTGATGCCGTAATAACACAAAAATCCGTCCAAACCGATAAAATCCACCTGCAAGGTATTGTCAATCTGAATATTCTGTATATTCCCGATGGAAATGCCATAGGCAACGTAAAGGCAATCTCAACAACTCAGGAATTCAGCTACAACACAGAAGCCCACGGAGTAAAACCCGGAATGAATATTATTGCCGAAGCGGAATGCGACTCCTCCGAGCACAGCCTGGTGAACAGTCGCAAGCTGAACATCCGCAGCCTAATAAACATAAACATAAAGGTTTCAGACACTTCTGAGCTGGATATCGCCACCGGAATTGACGGAGACGAGCCCATCGAGACAAAGCACGGGCACCTTAAGCTAAACAACTGCTGTTGCGAATCCGAAAGAGACATAGTTCTCCGAAACCGTCTTGAAGTTCCCACAGGGAACCCGGATTTGGGCGAAATTCTGAAGATATCAACCAAAGCTATCACAGAAGAGCTGCGAATTCTTGACAACAAGCTTATTCTACGGGGTGAACTGCGTTTTTGCACGCTATACTGCGACAACGGCGAAGAAAGTGCCGTGCACTGTATGGAACACACCGAACCCTTCACGGAAGTCCTTGACGTGGACGGACTTGCCGAAACAATGCAGGCAGAAGCAGATATCCTGACAAAAGCCATTGACAGCGAAATCTGCCGAGATGCTGACGGTGACAAACGGATTCTGAGCACCGAAACAACCTTGAATATCTGTGTCCATGCAACCGAAACCGCAGAATGCGATATCATTCTCGATGCATACGGAACAGCCAACGAAATCAAGAGCGAGCTTTCCGAGCACAGCATCGAACAGCTGATTGGAACCGAATCGACAACCGTCACTCCAAAGGAACGTATTATCGTTCCCGACTACCTGCCCGACATATATCAGATATGCGATTGCAACGTCACTTCGGGGATAGAAAGCATAAACATAGAGAACAGCACCGTAAACATAAAAGGCTACATAACCTGCAACCTTCTGTATATGAGTGGGGATTCCGAAGCTCCCATTTCAGGCTTCAGCCACGTTATTCCCTTCAGTCACGGTTTTGAAATCCCCGGCATAACCGAAAATGCCATTTGCGATGCAAAAACCGATATTGACCATATCGACTACACCATTTCAAGTCCCAGAGATGTTGAAATCCGTGCCATTATTACATTAAGCATAAAAGCCGTCAGCCCCGAAACCTGCCACCTTATTACAAAGATAGAATATGACGAACAATGCGAAATGTCGCCGATTCCATCTATGGTGGTTTATTTCATCCAACCGGGCGATACCCTCTGGAGTATCGCAAAGCGATACCGCACCACAGTGGATGCCCTGCTGACAAATAATGATGTTGACCCCTTAAATCTCCAGATAGGAAGCCGTATTTTTATTTTCAGGTAGCCAATTATTGACATATCACAAAAAGCCCCTGCCGATTGCAGGGGCTTTCACTCTAATCAAGATCCGAAGCTCTTTCAAATGCACTATGCATTGAAGAACCGTCATTTTTCTTTTCATCCGTACTTCCGCCAGACACCGCAGGTCTCGTTGGCATTGTTGAAATGGTTTTTCCTCCCACCACCGCTCCGGGAGTAACAGGTGGTGCCTGGGTTATGGGTGTTGCAGGTTGTACCGGAGGAACCTGAGTTACAGGAGCCGCAGGCTGTGCCGGAGGAACCTGAGTTACAGGAGCCGCAGGACGCACAGGCGGAACCTGAGTTACGGGCGTTTCCGGACGTGC
>JAZNLK010000068.1:0-32222 GCA_045579055.1 Clostridia bacterium | reverse complement strand
TTTGGTTCAAGGCTCTGGGTGAGCTGGGCGACACAGCCGAAAACCTCATCCATGCCGCTGAAGGCGAGAACTACGAATGGACCGATATGTACGACAGAATGGCAAAGGAAGCCGAAGAAGAAGGTTTCCACGATTTGGCTGTTCAGTTCCGCAACGTTGCCGCTGTTGAAAAAGAACACGAAGAAAGATACCGTGCTCTGCTCCACAATGTTGAAGCAAAGGAAGTATTCGAAAAGAGCGGTGTTCAGGTTTGGGAATGTCGCAACTGCGGACACATCGCTGTTGGAACAGCAGCTCCCGAAGTTTGCCCCACCTGCTTCCATCCCCAGGCATACTTCGAACTTCAGGCAAAGAATTACTAATTTCAACTCAAAATGCCGATGCAACTGCATCGGCATTTTTTTGCTATTTCTGTTTCAGAACCTCATCAAAATCCTTATAAAGATAAAGGGAACCGCAAAGGATAACGGGCTTTCCTTTTCTCAATGCAAGCTGATATGCATTTTTCAAGTCAGCAAAAGGCACTGCCTTTGCACCAACAGCCTCCGCATACCCGCATACAGTCTCTACTTCTGCGGCACGGGGATTGTCCTTCACCTTCACAACATAAATTTCTGACTTTTCAAGAAGCCCCGAATCTCTTAGAATTTCAAGCTCTCCGGTAATATCTTTATCCCCCATAAACGCCATAACAAAGGTTGCACCCTGCCAATTGGTGAAATATCGGTTCAGACACATTGCCAAAGCCGTCATTCCGTTTTTGTTGTGGGCTCCGTCATAAATCACAACCGGATTTTTTTGGATTATTTCAAATCTTCCCGGATTTTTTGCTTTCTTTATTCCACTTCTGATAAATCTTTCATCAATACCCAAAGAATGTGCAGTTTCAATGGCAAGGCAAGCATTTTCAGGCTGATATGCACCGGGAATTCCGCATTCCATACCGTGAAACACCGTTCCGTCCGTTGCGGTATAATCAAACACCTCGCAAAACTCACAAACGCCTTTGCTTTCAGGCTTATTGGCAATCACCAAGCGGCTTTCCTTTTCCGAGCAGGTATTTCTGAGCACTTCCTCCGCCGCTTTCCTCTGAATTGCCGAAACGGTAAGGCTACAACCCTTTTTGATTATTCCGGCTTTTGCCTCGGCAATCTTCACAATATCATTTCCAAGATACTCCACGTGGTCAATATCAATGGTTGTAATAACAGAAGCAACAGGCGGAAGAATCACGTTGGTTGCATCCCTCGCTCCCCCAAGACCGGTTTCAAGAACAACCATATCACAAGCCTTCTCTTTGAAATAACAAAAAGCCGCAGCAGTCCAGATTTCAAATTGGGTAGGGAAATCTCCGATTTCCGCTTCCACAGCCTTTGCCGCATTCTCAACTGTTTTCATAAGTCTGTCAATATCCTCTTGTGGAATCAGTTCCCCATCCACCGAAATCCTTTCACAAACCGAAATCAGGTTTGGCGAAGTGTATCTTCCCGTACGGTATCCGGCATCCGAAAAGATATTCTGCAAAAAATTACATACCGAACCCTTTCCGTTGGTTCCTGCAACGTGAACAAATTTCAAATCATTCTGAGGATTCCCCAGATGCTTCATCAGGCAGGTTATCCCTTCAAGTTGCAGTCTGGCAACTGCTTGGAAGCTGTTTGCAAATTTTATAAAGCTACTATTCATATTATGTCGCCTCGTAATTCAAATAAGTTTTCGTATTCTTTCTGTATAATTCCGCATAAAAAATATAAACGCAAAATTAAGAACAGGCTTGACAACCCCTGCAATGCTTTTCGCCAGAAATGCCGATATAAAATTGGGAAACCACCCCAGATTCCAGACAAATACCGCTGTTGTCAGCCCCATATCAATGACAAACTGCACCACAACGCAGAGAATCATTCTGATGATATAGCTTTTCTTTGATATTTGCTTTTCATAGAAAAACAACCCAAAGACAAAACCGCACAAAAACTCAATAACTGTTATTTGGGGAAGAAACATTCCCGAAGGTGCAAAAAGGCAATTGAGCAAATCTCCCATCGCCCCCACAATCCCGCCATAAAACGGGCCATACAAAAGAGCCGTCACGAATACCGAAATAAATTTAAGAGGAATCTTATTGTATATTCCGATTCTGAATGTACAATACACCGCAAGAACGGTTGTGATTGCCACAAGCAACCCAAGAATGCAAATATCCTTAACTCTAAGTCTTGGAAAAAACTTTTTCATAAAAAAATCACCCTTTCTGCAGAATAGCTACAAAAAGGGTAATAACATACTTACGGTTTTTGCAGCAACGGAATGCGGAACCAACACCGCAAGCCACCTATGGCTTTTCGTAAAGACGGCAACTTCCCGTCCGTCTCTCACTTAACGCATTGATTCCTACTTTGCTTTGCAAGGTTTCAGTTATTTAATCTGATTTCTGTTGTCTCTGACAATGTTAATGCACTGTTCAAGGTCACGGATTGTTTTTGTAACAACAGTTTCAACATTCTCAAGAAGATAATCCGCATACTGATAGGTAGACTGTTTTGTAGCCTGAGCTTCAGCATTGGCATTGTTTGTAATCTCAGCGGCCGCAGCCATTGCCTTCTTGGTAATTTCGTTTTCGTCAATCATGGCAATGAGCTTATCATTTGCAACCTTAATAATTTCTTCAGCTTCCTTGTTTGCATCGTCAATAATATTCTGACGTTCAGCCTTTATCCACTTTGCCTGTTCAAGGTCGGTGGGCAACTTGAGTCTGATTTCCTGAATAATTTCAAGAAGCTCCTCCTTATCAAGCATACAACGTCCCGTAAAGGGAACAGAAGTTCCTTTGTCAATTATGTCCTCCAGCTCGTTTATCAATTCCAAAGCATCCATAATTCTTCCTCCTTTTCAACACTTTAATATCCGAATCGGCGTTTGATGATGGGAACCAGCTCAGCCGGAACCAAAGCATCCAAATCGCCATTGTATTTTGCAACTTCTTTCACGACGCTTGAACTCAAAAACATAAATTCAGCACCGGAAGGAATAAAAATTGTTTCAATCTTATCAAAGAGAGCACTGTTTGTAAGTGCCAACTGAAATTCATATTCAAAATCCGAAACAGCACGCAAGCCCTTGACAATTATTGAATACTCATTTTTTCTCATATACTCGGCAAGAAGTCCCGAAAACGAAACCACTTCAACATTTTCAATATGTGCGGTAACGGTTTTCAACATTTCAACACGTTCATCAAGAGTGAATGCGGGATCCTTTTTTCCGTTTATAAGAACAGCAACAATCACTTTTTCAAACATTCTTGAGGCACGGGTAATAATATCGAGATGTCCGTTGGTACATGGGTCAAAACTACCGGGATAAACCGCAACCTGCATAACTTTCCCTCCTGGAATCAGGCTTTTGCTTTCAAAACAAAAATAACTGTTTTGCCGTATTTCGCCTGTTTAACAACATCAAATTTTTCAACCTCAGGCTCTTCGCCCAGGTATTCGCTTTCTGCAACAATAATCCCGTTTTCCGAAAGCAAGCCTCTTTCTGCAATTTTCTCGGTTGTCTTTTTCAAAAGTCCGGTGTTATACGGCGGGTCAAGAAAAATAATATCAAACTTGTCCGATGTGCGTTCAAGAAACATCAAAGCATCGCACAAAAGACACTGCGACCGTTCCGACACCCTTGCAAGCTCCGTATTCTTCACGGTAACATCCAGTGCCGCCCGTTCCTTTTCAACAAACACGCAGGATTCCGAGCCACGGCTCAGGGCTTCAACCCCCAGAGCTCCGCTCCCCGAAAACAAATCCAGAACCTTCCCTGCAGGAAGATAAGGCATAATTATATTAAAAACAGACTCTTTGACTCTGTCGGTGGTGGGTCTTGTATCAAGTCCCGGAAGTGCAATCAATTTCCGGCCCCTTGCTGAACCTGAAATAACACGCACATTCTCACCCCATTATCAAAAGCATATATTTATATTGTATATATTTTGACGATTTTGTCAAGGTTTTTAGCAAAATTTTTTGCAAATATCCTTTGCCGAGCGGCATAAAACCACAAAAACTTATTTTTTATTCATATATTTCTAATTTTCAGGAACGGTTTGTTTTGGCAAGGAGTCGTACACGGGCAAAGGATTTTGGATGAAGTACAAGATAAAAACGTAGGGAATACTTTACGTGTTATCTCAATCTTTTCTGATCCCTTTTTCCTTCCCCACGTCCAAGGACGGTGTGTTTTGGTGAGGAGTTGTGCTTGAACACAGTATTTTAGGTGCAGAGCAAAGAAAAAGCGCAGTGAATACTTTGTGTATTCACGAGGCTTTTTCTGCAGCTATGTGCCTGAAATACGAAGTTACGATGCGGCTAATCGCCAAAACTAACCGTCCCAACAACAAAAAACCCCGCCTATGCCGTATATGGGATAAGGTAAAAACCTGCATAGCAGGTGGGTAAAATCCCGAAAACATTACAAGTCCACTGGCCGCAATCAAAGATTGGGGAGGCATGTGCGCCGCTTCCGGAGAGAAATTCCCTTTAAAAAAGTGTTGGTTTTACATTATTCCTCATTCACGTACATCGCAGGGATGCTATTAAATTTCGCATCTGAGGCATAATCACAAGTTATGCTCAGTACTGTTATATTACCACAATATATTCAAAAATTCAATAGGGAATTTATGTTTTTTCACACAAATCATAACTTGGAAAAAAATAAGTCTTTTCAAATGCGCCAAAATAATGTATAATTAGACAAAACAACAAATTTCCCGTCCATCCGGATAATCGGCAGAACGCACGGAGGTGAACAATATGCGGATTGAACGTGTTAACGAAAATAAAATAAAAATCGAAATTGACCCCGGTGACATCAGAGCATGGAATGTAGACATCAAGAATTTCACCGAAAACACACCCGAAGCTCAGGATATGTTCTGGTATGCACTGAAGCAGGCAGAGCGTGATGTTGACTTTCGTGTGGGTCAGTCACAGCTGATGGTCGAAACCATTCCCACCGCAAACAACGGCTTCACCATGCTGGTGAGCAAAATCAAAAACGAAGAAGAAATTGCAGAAGCCCTTCTGAAAACCGGCAAGCGTATAAAGCAAACCGAGTTTAAAATCCAAAAACGCAAAAAAATTCCCCTTTTGCGTATATTTAAATTTGACGACTTTGATGGTCTTTGCGATGCAATTCACGAAATCCACGAAATCTATATCGGCGAAAGCCGCCTCATAAAATACCAGGGCAATTTCTATCTGGAGCTGAAACCCAGAGATTCCTTCGGTCTGTTTGAGTTGGAAAATATTCTTTCGGAGTTTTCACAGAAGATTCCATCACCTATGATTCAACAAGGTGTTCTCAACGAACACGGACTTGTTATGATGAACGAATCTGCCGTTTCGGTACTTGCAAAAAACTTTCTGAAATAACCATTTTCAAATCATTGCCCGAACAAAGAATGTGCCTTCTTCCTCCATTCCTGTCCGGGTATTTTTTTCCGCACCTTCCTCTGTTGTCATAAACCGGGCATCTTCAAAATATATATTAATACATCAAAACAAAAATGAAAGGTTGTGCAGATATGGAAGAACGCCGCAATGTGGAAAACGTTCACAAAGTAATGATGACAGGTCGGGAAAAGTTGAGTGTTTCAGGAGTCGAGGATGTGGACAGCTTCGACGAAGACCGAATCACCGTGTATACCGTTGACGGAACAATGACTGTCAAGGGTGCGGCTTTCAGAATAAACCGTCTGAATGTGGAGGACGGTCAGCTTGAGATTGAGGGCGAAATCGACAGCATCGAGTATTCCGACAGCCACAAAAAAGAAAAGGTCAGCCTTTTTGGCAAAATATTCAAATAAGGAGAGGCTCAATGCACACAGATGTGTCAGCAGAATTTGTTTTTTTTCTTGCCAGCATTGCCGCCGGTGTCGCAATCGCCTTTCTATATGATCTTTTGCGCATAAGCCGTCGTATTATCGGTCCTGGAGACGCAATTGTCACTTTTGAAGATATTTTATTTATGGCAGCTGCCGCTTTTATTCTCTTCTATGCCGCATACTTGAAAAATGACGGTGAAATACGCTGGCAAAGCTTCATCGGCGGTGCAATCGGTATAGGCATATACATTGCAATTGTCAGAAACAGATTTGTTAATCTCAGCACTTTTGTGTTAAAATGGCTGGCAAAAATCATGGAAAAAATCGTAAGGTTTCTTCTTTTTCCCCTCCGTTTGGTGTTTCTCGCATTCAAAAAACCCATATGCGTTATCATTTGGTACGCCGGTCGGGGTTTCAAACGTATCCGCAGATATACATCAAGAAAAAAATGCAAATTTTCCCTCCGTGCCAAAAACATCCGCCTAATGTTAAGAAAAAAGTAATCCAGAGTATTGACAAAGCGGCTTTCGTAATATATAATTATGTTATCTATACCAATATTTTGATTGAGGCGGTGGGATTGTGTCTTTAAAAAGTAAACAAACAAAATCGAGACGCAAGGTCTCAGCAAAAAAGCTTGTCAAATTCTGTGGAATTATGCTTGTCTGCATATATGCCGTTTGCATATTGACAAAGCAGCAGCTTGCCATTTCCGAAGGTGAAGACAAACTTAACAGACTTGCCGAAGAAAATGCAGCCTATTCTCTCAAAGAAGAAGCCCTTCAGGAAGAACTGGAGCTGGCATCAACCGATGACGAATATGCCCAGCAAAAAATCCGTGAAGAGCTGGGTTTCATCAAGCCTAACGAACGTGTTTTCATCGACATAAGTCAGGCACAGTAGTCCATCGGGCAAAGTCATCACCACAAAGCTGTCCAAGCAATGAAATGCGGATTATTCCGCCAAGACATATACAAAAGGTGCCTCACGGCATTTCAGGAAGGAAATTTAAAAACTATGCAAATTGAAGAAGGAAGCATTCTCCGCGGAAAAGTTACAGGTATTGCACCGTTCGGAGCATTCGTTGAACTTGAAGGCGGAAAAACCGGCTTGGTCCATATTTCAGAAGTTTCATCTGAATATGTTGACGACATAAACAAGCATCTCACAAACGGACAAAATGTAAAGGTCAAGGTTATTTCCGTTGACGAAAACGGCAAAATCAGCCTTTCCATCAAAAAAGCCGTTGAAGAAAAACCCAAAAAGAAGTCTGCCGACAAGCCAAAAACAAGCGGCGGTCTCAAGGGTGCACCGGAAGTTTTTGAATTTTCTCACAAAAAAAAGGATATGGAAGAGATGTCCTTTGAAGACAAGCTCTTGAAGTTCAAGCAGGACAGCGAAGAAAAAATTCAGGATTTGAAACGCAACACCGAAGGAAAACGCAACGGTGGATATAAAAGAGCATATTAGCATCTTCAACGGAACTTTAAAAAGTTCCGTTGTCTTTTTGAAGCACAGAATGAAGGGAGTGTTATTATGAGTATTCCTGCTATTTTTTGGTTTGGGCTTACCATCTTGCTCAGCATTATCGAGGCCGCAACTCCTACTCTTATATGCATCTGGCCTGCCATAGGCGCCCTTATAACCGGAATTCTTGCGGTTTTGGGTTTTTCGATTTGGGTGCAGATTGCCGCATTTGTTATACTGACCGTAGTTCTTGTCATACTCACAAAACCTCTTGTGAAAAAATATGTTTCCAAAAAAATAGTGGCGACCAATGCTGATCGTATTATCGGTGCCGAAGGCATTGTTATTCAGGAAATTGACCCCATAGAAAACACCGGCCAGGTAAAGGTAATGGGTCAGATTTGGTCAGCAAAAGTTGCAGACAACAAATCAATCCAACCCGACGAACACGTTATTATCAAATCACTTGACGGTGTTAAGGTTGTTGTCGAATCAAAATAAACACAATAAAGGAGTGTTACATTATGTTTATAACCGCATTTGCAGATTCCGTATCAAAAACCGCTGATACAGGTTCAAGTCAAGGTCTTTTTGCTGTTATCGGGATTGCAGCAATAGTCCTTCTGCTCATTTTGATTTCAAGCATCAAAATTGTTCCCCAGGCGTATGCCTATATAGTTGAACGTCTCGGTGCATACAACAGCACCTGGAGCACGGGACTCCACTTCAAAATCCCCTTCATTGACCGCATTGCAAAAAAGGTTAATCTGAAGGAAATGGTTGTTGACTTTGCACCCCAACCGGTTATCACAAAAGATAACGTAACTATGCAGATTGACACGGTTGTTTATTTTCAGATTACCGACCCCAAGCTCTATACCTACGGTGTTGAACTCCCTATGTCGGCAATTGAAAATCTGACCGCAACAACTCTTCGAAACATTATCGGTGATATGGAACTGGACGAAAGCTTGACATCACGTGACGTTATCAACACAAAAATGAGAGCCATCCTTGACGAAGCAACAGATCCTTGGGGTATCAAGGTTAACCGTGTTGAGCTGAAGAATATCATTCCCCCTGCCGGTATCCGTGAAGCAATGGAAAAACAGATGAAGGCAGAGCGTGAAAGACGTGAAGCAATCCTCAAAGCAGAGGGTGAAAAGAAGTCAGCAATCCTTGTTGCCGAAGGCGAAAAAGCTGCCGCAATCCTTCGCGCCGAAGCCGAAAAAGAATCTCAGATTCTCAAAGCAGAAGCCGAAAAAGAGTCTGCAATTCGCATTGCAGAAGGTGAAGCACAAGCAATCCTTTCGGTTCAGGAAGCAACAGCAAGAGGTATTCAGATGCTTAACGAAGCAGCCCCCAGCAATCAGGTTCTCACCATAAAGAGTCTTGAAGCTTTTGAAAGAGCAGCTGACGGCAAAGCAACCAAAATAATTATTCCTTCAGAAATCCAAGGACTTGCAGGTCTTGCTGCAGGGCTTAAATCGGTTATTGACGAAGGAAAATAAATAAGCAATCACGGAAAGCGGCTGTATTTATACTGCCGCTTTCCCAAGGATAAACCAAAAAGATTTATAAGAAACATTAGGAGGAAAACAAAAATGTCAGGACATTCCAAATGGGCAACCATAAAAAGAAAGAAAGGCGCACTTGACGCAAAACGCGGCAAGCTGTTCACAAAAATCGGTCGTGAGCTTGTTGTTGCAGTAAAGGAAGGCGGCCCCGACCCGGACAGCAACTCAAAGCTTCGTGATGCCATCGCCAAGGCAAAGGCAAACAATATGCCCAACGATACAATCCAGAGAAGCATCAAAAAAGCTGCCGGTGAAGACAGCAACAAAGAATATTTCGAACTCACATACGAAGGCTACGGTGCAAGCGGTGTTGCGTTTATGGTTGAAACCCTCAGCGACAACAAAAACCGAACAGCCGGTGATATGCGTCACTATTTTGACAAATTCGGCGGCAACCTGGGTCAGACCGGAAGCGTTGGCTTTATGTTTGACCGCAAGGGTCAGCTTGTAATCGCAAAAGCTGACGGCATCGACGAAGATACTCTTATGATGGACGCCCTTGACGCAGGTGCAGAGGATTTTAACGCAGAAGATGAATGCTTTGAAGTTACAACCACTCCCGAAGACTTCAGCAAAGTTCGTGAAGCTCTGGAAGCAAAGGGCTACGAATTTGAGCAGGCAGAAATCAGCTATATCCCCCAGACACTCACCGAGGTAACAGACCCCGAAGCTGTTAAGAACTTGGAAAAGCTCATTGATATGCTTGAAGATAACGACGACGTTCAGAACGTTTACCACACATGGGATATGCCCGATAGCGAAGACGAAGAGTAGTCATATCAGGGCTTTGCAGGTTTTGGCAAAATTCTGAACTACGATATACATCCTGAGCTACGATATACGGGATATATGTCATCACATTTTGAAGTTTGTACATCATAACTCCGAATATACTGAAAAATTGCATGGAATCCAAATCAGGAGGCACTTATGCAAATCAAAACAGTATATTCGGAGTTTTTGTTTGACTGTGAGGTAACTTAACCCACAGTTTACTTTTTTCGAAAAAGCTCTATAAGAATATTTATAGCGGAAATTTGTTCATCAGTTAAATCAGAAATATCTATGGTCTTGTTCTTTTCGATTCCGAGAAGATATTCCATTGATACATTGAATTCATAGGAGATCTTTATTAAGACATCAAGCGATGGCATACGCTGCTCATTTTCGTAAGCAGAAATAATCGACTTATTCAACCATAGCCTATCTGCAAGCTGTGATTGAGTAAGTCCTTTTTTTGTTCTTAGATTTTTTAGGTTTTCTGCAAATTCTTTAATCATATAAATCCACTCCTTGTAAACATTTTAACGCATAATACAAGTATTTATGTGGAAATTAGTTGACAAATAGTGGAGTTGGGTGTATAATACATAGAAAAAGGAGGATTCAATATGTTGAGAAAAAAAATAATGCGTAAATGTAATGAAGAAGTGGAAAAAGGCTTTAATGATACTTTGACGGAACAAGATGATAAGAGATTAAAAAATAAGGGGAAGGCAAAAAAGGTTGTTATTATTTGCTGTACTGTTGTTTTGGTTGCTGTGCTTGCAACAGTTGGGATGATGGTATTTACCGAAATGACGGCAGACAAAATCAAAACAGAAGAAGTTTTATCGCTTTTGCAGTCAGGGGAATATGATAAGGCAGTTGAAACCGTTAATAACGATATTCACAATAAGCCTGACAGGATTGACGAATATAGTGCGGTCATAGTTTCTTTTTTGGAAGATGCGTACACCGTGTTGAATGAATCAGAATGCAAGATGAATGATAGTCAAAACCTTGTAAAATCATACCAAACCGCGGAGCAGAAAAATGAAGCTGTGAGCAAAATGAATTTGAATGAAACTGTAAAAGAAAAACAGGAAATGCTAACAAAGCTTATCAATTCGCGAAAGGCATATTTTGACGCTATGCGAGGGGTCGCCGGAGAAGGCGACGGAATGATAAATAAATTGGATGAGGTTATAGAAGAAGACCGTATATATGAGAGTGTGCAAAACATTAAGATACATATCCCGGCGGGAATCAAAGCAGTGGAACTCATAAACAAAGGTATGTCAGATTATGAAAACAGACACTTGCATTTTGCAGAGGCTATTCCGTATTATAGGGATTTCATAGAATCCAGCAAGAAAATAGAAGTTGGCATGGTTCAGCCCAATGATGAATTCAAAGAACAGGCATTGGAGGAAATGTCAGCGGTAAAACACACGTTTTATAAAGTTTACTGGGACGAAAACAGTACTATGGTTATAAATACCTATTTGAAAGATTATAATACAATTATGGAAATGAATGCACTGGGGATTGATGTTTCCCAATATGCCGGTGTTTTTTTGAATACAGAAAATGTGTTTAATCCCATATTACAGCGAGACACGGGCTACGATATATACACAAGGCTGTTGCTTTCTACCGATATTGATAACAATACTGTTACCGGCATTACTGTTACGAGCGGTGATGAAAAATATCAATTATACAGCAATGCAAACGATCAAGATATCAGCTACGCATTGGAAGCAAACGCCGATGAATGTTTGGAATTTATAGTTAATGGGTTGCTGAAAGATATCGAGATAAAAATAGAGGTTGCCTACACTGACAGGGAAAATACCACTCATGGTGTAAGTGATTTCTTGGCAGAAGCAATTTGCAACACATACATTCTGTCAAATCTATTGAAATATGATAGTGCGATATTTGATGAAGTGTTACAATAAGCGGTGTATATTATTGAGCAACAAGAAACAAAAAAAAGACGAGAGAGCGTCATCATACTGCTGAACTTTAGCTTGTCAGTGGTCTACAAAACCCCCTTTTCAAAACAGAAAAGGGGGTTTGTAGCTATAGCAGATGCGGATTGGGTGGAAGTCTCTTTCGTTTCTGTTTTGTTTGGAATCTGCATACCGCTTGCGTCAATTGTATAATCCTCTGTCAGGATGATTTCGGAGACCGGAACAATTTTATACCCATCCTTTTGAAGACATTCGATTATAGCAGGAAGGGCTTCGGGAGTGTGGAGGGCGGCATTGTGAAAAAGAACAATGCTGCCGGGCTTCACCTTTGAGGTGACACGACTGCAAATCTCATCTGCTGACAAATCCTTCCAGTCAAGACTGTCAACATCCCATTGTATTGTGTAGTGCCCGGTTTCACGCATTGCACCGATTACGTCATTATTATAATCACCATAAGGAGCACGGAAAAGCGTTGGCTTCACACCTGTTATCGCTTTTATTTTCTCATCGCATTTATATGCCTCCTCCTTCATCTTTTCAACAGAAAGCTGCGTCATATGTGGATGCGAATTTGAGTGGTTCATAATTTCGTGACCTGCATCGTGAAGCTGCTTTACAGATTCCGGGTACTTATCAACCCAACTTCCCACAACAAAAAAGGTGGTTTTTACATTATACTTATTCATAATTTCAATCAGTTGTTCAGTATCCTCGTTTCCCCAAGCAGCATCAAAGGAAAGTGCCACAACCTTTTCATTCTCAGGCTTCTGCACGCAATAAATCGGCAAATCCCGTTTCTGTCCTGATACCTTCACAGCCTCATAGCGACCTATGTACACCAACGACAGGGCAAAAATTGCAATAAGAATACAAATCAACCCTGTTTTTTTCGTTATAACAAAAACTTTCATCGACAAAATCCCTTTCTTTTTCAATTATTCCTTTTTAAAATATATTCACAAAAGTCAAATTTAGAATACAAACCATACACTTCGGCAATCCTAAATAAAGGGTTCTAAATCAGATTATTATGAATATAATTAAACGAATACCGAAAAACAACCAGAGTATCAGGGAGTGAATAATATTGAATACCGAAAACTATACAGAAAACAACAAAGTAATCATTGCCGGAACAGTTGCCGGCGAACCGGAGTTTTCTCACGAAGTTTATGAGGAAACCTTCTATACCTTTATGCTGAACACCCCACGTCTCAGCGAAACTCATGACATAATAAAAATCACAATCTCCGAGAAATTTCTTGCAAGCGAACCCTTGTGTGTGGGCGACAAAATCGTAATCCACGGTCAGTTCCGTTCCTACAACAATTTTTCAAACATAGGAAATCGTCTGATTCTGACCGTATTCGTGAAATCAATTCAAAAAATCTGCGATGACGATACCGAAAGCCAGAATCTGAATTCAATTTATCTCAACGGCTACATATGCAAAAAGCCGGTATACCGAACAACGCCCTTTGGTCGTGAAATTGCAGATATTCTCCTTGCCGTCAACCGTTCATATAACAAATCGGACTATATTCCTTGCATCGCCTGGGGCAGAAACGCAAAATATGCCGAATGTTTTGAAATCGGTGACAACATTATTATTAAAGGCAGAATACAGAGCCGTGAATACCAAAAACGAATCAGCGAGACAGAAGTTGAAAGCAAAACCGCTTACGAGGTTTCCGTGTCAAAGCTGGAGTCCGTAACAAGTCCCTTCGCATTAGGCGAAGAAAAAGAAATGTATTTTTAAGAAAACCGCCTTGCACAAAAAATGAGCAAGGCGGTTGTTTGTTTTTAAAAAATCAACTATTTGCTGAGGAATTCCTTAACAAACTGCTTGAATATGGGCATATCAATCATAACTTCAGGGTGCCACTGGAACGCAACAATGTTGTCCTTTTCAATTGCTTCAATAATACCGTCTTCGGTTGTTGCAATGATATCAAAGCCGGGAGCAATATCTTCAATTGCACAATTATGGAAAGAATTAACATCAGCCGTTGTTGTGCCGTATGTTCTGTGAAGGAAGGAGCCTTCCTTGATATTTATTGTATGCAAGCCCTCCGGTTCAAGATAATGACCGGGAATTTTCTGGAACAAGGTTCCGCCAAAATAAACATTCAGCACCTGAAGTCCACCACAGATACCGAGAATGGGCAGATTTCTTTCTACGAAATAGTCAACAATCTTTTTATCCTGTGCGTATTCATCAATCTTGTATACCTTGCCTTCAAGGGGTTCTCTGCCAAAATACGAAGGAAAAATATCCTTATCGCTTCCGGGAAGAATAAGTCCGTCACACATTTCACAAACCTCTTCAATGTTGCAGGTTGTGAAAATCGGAACAAGTGTAATACCCAGTTCATCAAATATAGTTTTATAATGATCGCACAAGTAATGCTGATGATCAAAAGGTCTTACCTGCGGAGCTTCAATTGTTCTGAGAATGGTTGCAAGTCTCATACGATATACCTCGATTTCTTTTTTATTTCAACAGTATTGTAACATCATTTCCAAAATCCGTCAATAACCATTCCGTCAAAAAATATGTAATATCGTGCTTATTTTCGTCCAAAAGTGTGAACATCTTGCACATTATTTTACTGTTTCATAAAAGTAAAAAAAATTTAAATTTAGTATTGACAAAACAATTTTTTTGTGTTAAAATATCTTTTGCAGTTGGGAAACTGATAATATGCGGGAGTGGCTCAGTGGTAGAGCGTCACCTTGCCAAGGTGAACGTCGCGAGTTCGAATCTCGTCTTCCGCTCCACAAAAGGCAACCTTACAACAGAGGTTGTCTTTTTTTGCCTTCATTAAGCCTTAGTATTTCCTCTCCATTACGCTGACTCGATTGCTAAAGTAAAAACGCTATGCGTTTTATTAATCTGCGAAAAGCTCTCGCTTTTCACAATCCTGCGCTAAAAACAGTCCACCGGACTGTTTTCTTAACACTCCGGCGTCTTCCGCTCCACAAAAGGCAACCTTCAAAAGAGGTTGTCTTTTTTTGTCTTCATTAAGCCTTAGTATTTCCTCTTCATTACGCTGACTCGATTGCTAAAGTAAAAACGCTATGCGTTTTATTAATCTGCAAAAAGCTCTCGCTTTTCACAATCCTGCGCTAAAAACAGTCCACCGGACTGTTTTCTTAACACTCCGGCGTCTTCCGCTCCACAAAAGGCAACCTTACAAAAGAGGTTGTCTTTTTTTGTCTTTTGTTTTTTCTCTTTTCTTTCCTGCTTTTAATTTTTGTTATTTCTCATAAACTATCTCCGAAAATCCTGTTGTATTTCTTTTGGCATTGTGATACAATATATTTACTAAATTCGACATTTTTCACGAGGTTGGCAAATGAAAAAAATCTTTTTGATGTTTATTACTATTACGGTATTTACTCTGTCGGTTTGCGGATGCCGGATTCAGAACCAATCAGTTCAGAAACCGCAACCCGAATCTGTTCTGGACGAATATCTTGAAAACATAGACGAGTATGAAATTGCGGTACGTGACTTCGGAAAGCCTGCAAGCTACATTCATATGGACGAAAAGCTTGTTGTGGGCATTCTCTATCCCGAAACCGACTACCCATTCATTAACGAAGCAATCAACCAATGGATTAACGAAACAGCCGATAATTACATCGCCGAAGCCTCAGGTTACACTGATGAATCCGAGCTTTCAGAGCTGACCGTGTCCTATGACAGTTATTCCATCACTCAATCAACCGTCAGCATCAAACTCAGCGGAACGTTTTTTTCGCCGAATCTTGCTCATCCTGTTGACATAATAAAAACGTTCAATGCCGACATCGAAACACAGCAATTTCTATCGGTAAAAGATATTATAAAAAACAGTTTCATGGCTGATTTTCTGAAAATAATTCTTGAAAAATCCGGTGTTCAAAACGAAGACGTTGATGCAGCTTTTTTCAACAATCTTCTTTTAACAAAAAACGGCATTGAAATCATACTCAACCGTGGAGACTACCTGCCTATGTCTGCAGGAACAAAAAAAATAACACTGAGTTTTGATGAGCTTTCAGGAATGCTGGCAAGAGACCTCAAAACTTCCTCTCTTCCTCCTGCACCCGATAATTCTGACGACACTCCTGCCCCCGAAACGCCTTCCGACAAACCATCAGTTGACCCCAACAAACCTATGCTGGCACTAACTTTTGACGACGGACCAAGCACATATACCGATCGCCTGCTTGATCTTTTGGAGCACCACGGTGGGAAAGGAACTTTCTTCGTCCTTGGAAATATGATTGGCGGAAGAGAGGACACTCTCCGACGAATTTACACCGAAGGTCACGAAATCGGCAACCACAGTTGGAGTCATCGTCAGCTGACCACTTTGCCCGAAAAAGAAATTACGGATGAAATTATGATGACAAGAGCCAAAATTTATGATATCACCGGCGCGGATTGTCTGATTGTACGCCCACCCTATGGGTCTTATGATGAAAAAGTAAAAGAAGTCGGAAAAGAGCTTGGGGTTTATTTTGTCAACTGGTCGGTGGATACCCTCGATTGGGAACACAAGGATGCAAGTGCAGTTTATGACGAGGTTATGAAATCCGCAAAAGACGGCTCCATAATACTCTGCCACGATCTTCACAAAACAACCGTGGACGCAATGGTAACAGTAATTCCAAAGCTGATTGAAAGCGGCTACCAGCTTGTAACCGTCTCAGAACTTATGGAACATTCCAAAACGCCCCTGGAACCGGGAAATATGTATTATATGCGTTAAATCAAGAGATGTAGCAAAATATTTTTTTGAATGTCCTGTTCCAAATCCCTTGACAATCCACATAATCGAATATATACTGTGATTGAAATAATCCATAAGGAGCAACAATTATGCAGAATTTTTTTGAACATTTTGAAATTCCATATGCCACGGAATTTGATATCCACTATACCAATGCAAAAACCGCGTTTGAACAAAACGGTGATTCCATTCTTGACTTTGAAAAACTGAATATATACACATATTTGAAGGAAGACCTTGCAAAAATCCGTGATGAAATCAGAAAAGATGACAAAAACATCCTCTATTGCTATTTTCTGAACTCGGTTCTGAAAACCAATGATATCAAGCTCATAACCGCAGTATGCAAACCGAAAGCGTCCGAAAAAAATGAGATATTTGATACTCTTCCGCTTTTTTCGCTTCTCTATGAAGTTCCCGGAATGTGTAAAAGACTTGCAGAGAAAGGTGTGCCACAGGACGTGATTGACGCAACCTGCAATATGTTTGAAAATCAGGTTCAGGATTATATTTACCTGTACGGTCATTTTGGGATTTCAGCATATGTTATCTGGATGAATATGTTCACAAACAACCAAATCATCCGTGTTGGCAGATTCAATATCGAAATTGCAAAATTCGGAAACTACTTCGTATATCAGACAAAAAGCGGTTTATTGCTTTGTGAAAACGAGATTGAAGGCACACCCATAGCCAAACCCGGAGACCCAATTATCAGCGTACATATCCCATCGGGAGGCAAACTGGATTTTGATGAAAATACTGTTGATTTGAAACGTGCCGCAAAAATTGTTACCGATTGTTTCGGAGAATTCAAGCTGTTCTATTGCAACAGTTGGCTTCTTGACCCCAAAATCAAGGAAGTTTTGGGCAAAGAAACAAATATAACCCGCTTTGCCGACCGCTTCACACGTTTCCCCGTTGCAAGCAGCGGCACAAGTGTATTCCACTACCTTTATCTCACAGCCGACACCGAAAACATTGATGCCCTTCCCGAAAACACATCAATGCAAAAAGCAATCAAAAAACATCTCCAAAGCGGAGGAAAAATTCTCAATTTTCTTGGTATATTCACCAAGGAGGATTTAAAATTGGAAGTTTAACGTTCTTCCGCATAAACAAATTGTATGGGTCGTCGACTTTCGATGACCCATTTCTTATCATTCCTCTTCTGAATATCGCTCATAAACCTTTTTGGTATATTCCCGTGGCGACATCCCTTTATGCTTTTTGAAGGAATAAGTAAAATACGCCTGAGAGGAAAATCCACATTCATAAGCAATCTGTGAAACACTCATATTCGTTGTCACAAGCATATTTTCAGCTTTTTTTATTCTCTTGTCCAGAACATAATCGTGAGGGGTTTTTCCCGTGGCATTACGGAATCTGTGATGAAAATGAATGGGGCTCAGGGACACGTGAGCGGCAATATTCTCAAGACATATCTTTAAAGTGAAATTCTCATCAATGAACTTTATCGCCTGCTCCATCAGGGAGTCACGACCTCCTTTTTTTGTTCCCTTATCAATATATTTTTCGGTTTCCCTGTCAATCATATAAACAAGCTTCATCACAAGGCTCTGAAGCATCAGTAAATCACTTTCAACCCCCGATTCAAAGAATCTGTACATATCTTCAAAAATTTTTATATACTTTTCGGGACGTGATGTGAAAAAATGGTCAGGCAGTCGGTTCAACGTATCAAAAACAAATCCATCATCCGCCATAAGATGAACAAAATAGCAGCGGAAGGGAAGCTCCGTATGTCGCACCTGCCCCGGCTTTGCACATATAATCAGGTTGGGTTCAATTTTTGTCTTCTGATCGTCAATAACCGAAAATCCTCCCGCCTCCAACGGAATCTCAATCTCAAACATAGAGGTTCTTCGATTCTTAGTTATTTTCTTCGGCGCAAAATAGGTTGTGGCATCAAAAACACCCACTGCAATAATCTCAGGAAGCTTTATATTTTTCATTTCATCACCAAAACAATAAGAAATCTAAAAAAATCAGTAATATCGTTATAGATTTCCAGTAATTTTTATAACATAATAATATCATAAAAACAAAAATTTGTCCATACATAAGGAGGATAAAAATGAAAGTTACAGACGTAAAAGTTTTCAATGTTGACTGTTTCCGCACCAACTGGGTGTTTGTGAAGGTCTACACGGACGAAGGAATTGACGGCGTTGGCGAAGCAACTCTGGAATATAAAGAAAAAGCACTTGAGGGTGCAGTCGAACACATCAAGGAATACCTTGTGGGACAGAACCCCTGCGACATTGAAAAGCATTGGCACAACATTTACCGTGATGCATATTGGCGTGGCGGACCCGTGCTGATGTCAGCACTTTCCGCAATCGAAACAGCCCTTTGGGATATCCTTGGCAAAAGCCTTGGTGTTCCCATATATCAGCTTCTTGGCGGCAAGGTAAACGAAAAGGTAAGAATTTACGTAAACGGCTGGTTTGCAGGTGCAAAAACTCCCGAAGAATTCGGTCAGAAGGCAAAAGAAGCCGTGAAAAGAGGCGTAACCGCAATGAAGTGGGATCCTTTCGGAAAATCATATCTTGAAATTTCCAACAAGGATTTGAACACAGCACTTGAATGTGTTGCAAGGGTCAGAGAAGCCGTTGGCGATGAAGTTGACCTCTTAATCGAAGGTCACGGACGTTTCAATATTCCCACATCCGTAAAGATTGCAAAGGAGCTTGAACAGTTCAAACCCATGTTCTTTGAAGAACCTGTTCCTCCGGACAACCTTGATGCACTCCGTGAAGTAAAGGATCGTTCACCGGTTTCAATTTCCGCAGGCGAAAGACTTTACACCCGTTGGGATTACAAGGAAATGTTCGACAAAATGGCGGCAGACTACATTCAGCCCGATGTGAGCCACGCAGGCGGCATTATGGAACTGAAGAAGATTGCGGCAGAAGCAGAATGCAGATACATCCCCTTTGCTCCCCACAATCCTTCAGGCCCCGTTGCAAATGCCGCAACCCTTCAGCTGGCGGCTTGCTGTCCCAACTTCAGCATTCTTGAAATTATGTATTCCGATGTTGAATGGCGTAAGGACGTAACAGACGAAAGCCTTGAATACAAAGACGGCTACATAACCATTCCTTCAAAGCCGGGTCTTGGCATCGAAATCAACGAAGAGGAATGTCTCAAGCACCCCTATCAGCCGCACACTCTGCGACACTACACAGGTGCATTGACCGACATCCGCCCCGCAAAGACCGAATTCTACTTCTAAGGAGGAAAACATAATGTCTAAAACAGCATTAGTTACCGGTGCCTGCATCAACACAGGCGTTGCGATAGTTGAAAAGTTTGCAAGTGAGGGATGGAACGTAATCTTCACTGGCAGAAACAAGGAAAAGGTTCATGCCACCGAAAAAACATATAAAGAAAAATTCCCCAACGTGGAAATAATCGGCTACCACATTGATTCGCTCATTGACGAAAGAACCGTTGACGAAAAAACAGCAGAAGAAATGTTTGCAGACATTGATGCAAGAGGACTTTTCGTGGACACCCTTGTCCTCAATGCCGCCGACCAGGGTCTCGGAATAAAAATAAACGAAAACCCCCTGACCGATTTTCAGAAGGTTATAAACACCAATGTCACATGGAACTACTTCCTCTCTGAGCTTGCCTCAAGAAGAATGATACCAAACGGTGGCGGAAACATAATCTTCATCAACTCCAACACAGCATACCGTGCAATCCCCGACCGCATTGCATACTCTGCCTCAAAGGGTGCACAGCTTGGTATGATGAGAGGTCTGGCACTTGACCTTGGCAAGTATAACATCCGTGTGAATGCCGTTCTGCCGGGAATGATAAGAACCGAAAGATGGGAAAAGAACCCCGAGTTCTACGCAAAGGTTCCCAGCCGATTCACGCCCCTTGGCGACGTGGCAGACGGAACTGACGTTGCGGACGCAGTTTGGTATTTCGCAGCTCACGCACGCAATACCACAGGTGCAGAACTGGTTATGGACGGCGGAAACACAATCCAACTCTACCCCATAATTCCTGAAAATTAAACACAAAAAGCTGTCTTTTCAGACAGCTTTTTGCTTGGGTCTTTTAAACCGATTTTTTCTTTCCTTTTCCTTTGTCTGCTTCAGGTAACTACCCCAAAGCCAAACTGCCCCAACAACAACCATTGAAACCTCGTGGAAGCTTCGCAAAGACCAGCTTCCCCACATTTTCGCATTGTCAATAAAAAACTCGCAGGCAAAATGAAGTCCGCCAAGCACCACCAGCATAAGGGGATACAGCCACCTTGTAGGTTTGTATTCCTGACGTTTCAACAAATACAAAATCAGCACTGCAACTCCCAGCATCCATAGCATTTCAAAAGCAGGCATAGGGAATCTGAAATCCTTTGTATGGATATTATAAATCCCCCAGGAACACTCAAAGCCCTTGCAGCAGCCTGCAAACAAACATCCGGGACGTGACACCGCTTCAATAAGCGGCATTGTTGGTGCCATCATAGTGCAAAGCTTGCCCCAACTGATTTTGGTCATTTTCGACACACCAAAGCAAATCAAAGGAATCCATATATAAATCGTGACCGCATTCTTCCTTCCAAAGTTACCCAAACCGAGGCTTGCTTCAATATATCCAATAAGGTGTATCAGAACCAAAAAAGCCACGCAAGTGGCAAGCAAAGCAAAAAAAGCCCTGACCCGACCTACATTCATCTTCTTCGCCAACCACAAAAAGACCGGAATCGCCGAAAAAAATGAAAGTAAATGAAAAGCGGAATAAACATTCTCTGTCAGACCTTTTGTTTGCAAATATACCAATAACTCTTTTATCGAATCCTGCATCATAATCGCTCCTTAAACCATTTTTTAAAAGTATAGCACATACCAAATTCAATTGCAACCGCAATTGACAAAAAACACTTATTTATGTATAATATATAATGGATTAATATGAAACAGGAGAAATCAAATGAGCATACTTAATGCAGAAAATATAACACACAGCTTTGGAGGTCGACAGATTCTGGAAGATGCCTCCTTCCGACTTCTGAAAGGCGAACACATCGGTCTCATCGGTGCCAACGGTGAAGGGAAGTCAACCTTTCTGAAAATTATAACAGGCGAGCTTCAGCCCGACAGCGGAACAGTTGAGTGGTGTCGTCACATCACCTACGGCTATCTTGACCAGTACTCAAGCCTCGAAAAAGGCAAGACAATTATGGACGTGCTACGTGATGCGTTTTCTCACCTCAGCGATTTGGAAGCCGAAATGATTGGAATCTACGACAAAATGGCAGATGCCACGGACGAAGAAATGACAAAAATGATGGAAGATGTTGGCGAAATGCAGGAAATCCTTGATTCCTCAGGCTACTATACCATCGACACCAAGATTTCGGAATATGCAAACGGTCTTGGTCTTGGCGAAATTGGGCTTGACAAGGACGTTTCGGAACTCAGCGGCGGTCAGCGTGCAAAGGTTCTGCTGGCAAAGGTTCTGCTTGAAAACCCAATGATTCTTATCCTTGACGAGCCTACAAACTTCCTTGACGAAAACCACATCAATTGGCTGACAAACTTCCTGCAATCTTACGAAAACGCATTTATTCTGGTATCCCACGACATTCCCTTCCTTACGAATGTAACAAACGTCATATACCACCTCGAAAATACAATTCTTACACGATATAAAGGAACATATGACGATTTTCTGAGAATGTACGACATCCAGAAGCAACAGGTTGAGCAGGCATACAAAAAACAACAGAAAAAGATTGCCGACCTTGAGGAATTTGTGGCAAAGAACAAGGCAAGAGCCGCAACAGCAACCCTTGCACGTTCACGTCAGAAGGAGCTTGACAAAATGGACAGAATCAGCCTTGCTCCCGAAAAGATAAAGCCCACCTTCAACTTCCGCACTGACCGAGCACCGGGCAGGATTGTGATTTCCGCCAAAGACCTTGTCATCGGCTACGATTCACCCCTGACAAGAAAAATCGACTTGCAGATTGAACGCAATCAGAAAATTGCCATCAAAGGTGTCAACGGTCTGGGAAAATCCACACTTCTGAAAACACTTCTGAAGCTGATTCCTCCCATTGAAGGCGAAATCGAGCACGACCAGTTTATCAATGTGGGATATTTTGAGCAGGAAGAAAGTGCATCCGACAAAACAGCGCTTCAGGAGTTCTGGGACGAATTTCCCGCCCTGACCAATGCCGAAGCACGTGCGGCTCTGGCAAAATGCGGTCTCACCACCGAGCACATAACCTCACAAATGAAGGTTTTATCAGGCGGTGAAAACGCAAAAGTGCGACTTTGCAAGATTATGCAAAGTCCTGCAAACATCCTTGTTCTGGACGAACCTACAAATCACCTTGATGTTGATGCAAAAGCAGAGCTTGCCCGTGCCGTGAAGGAATTTAAGGGAACCGTGCTACTTGTGAGCCACGAACCCGAGTTTTACAGCGATGTATGTGACGAAATATGGGATGTCTCCCACTGGAGTACAAAAATAGTATAAAGAAGGTATAAAAATGAAAAAATTTCTTGCATTTGTTATCATTGTCATTTCAATTGTAACCCTGACAGCCTTTGCTGAAGAACCTGAAATTGCAATTATGCGACCTATCGGTGAACCAAGCGAATCAGGCTATCAGGCATACGGACTTTTTGACGCAGAGGGCAACCAAATTATTCCGGTTGAAAGAACACCCGGGATTTCACTTTTCAGCACTCTGCCCGAAAGCTATGATTCCCGTGACTTCGGCTATATCTCGCCTGTGAGAAATCAGGGAGCCTTCGGCACCTGCTGGGCACATGCCTTTGTTGCCTGTGCTGAAGCAAATATGATTAAAAAGGGCTACGAAGCAAACTTCAACAACTACTCCGAGCTTCACCTTGCATATTTCTATCACAAAAGGAACGAAGTACAAGGGGACGGGGTTGATAACTTTGACAGCAAAAACGGCTACGGCTACTTCGGCGGTGGAAATGGCTACTATGCGGCACAATTTGCCGAAAACTTTCAGGACTTGGCGGTTGAATCCGACTTTCCCTATTCTCTTGCAAGCAACTCAGCCGATTTTTCCATAGACGAGGCATACCGCAACCATTCAGACGTACATATGGTGGACTTCGGCAAACTGAACAGCATTGAAGATGCCAAAAGAGCAATAATGGAATACGGTGCAGTTTCTTTGGGTTATGCAAGTGTCGAAGATGAGTTTCCTCTTTCCGAAGACTTCGGCTATTATCAGAACAAATATACAGGAACAAATCATGAGGTCACAGTCGTTGGCTGGGATGACAACTTCCCTGTTGAAAGCTTCAACGAAGGTTGTCGCCCATCAAACCCCGGTGCATGGCTCATAAAGAACAGCTGGGGTAAAACCTTCGGTGACTTCGGCTATTTTTGGCTTTCTTACGAAGACCCCTCCATTGCTCTCGGCAACTACTATGAATTTGAACCAATTGGCGATGAAAATATTGTTCACACCCACAACGGCGGAACTTCCAACATTGTATGGGAAGTAATGGCGGCAAACGTGTTTCCAATTGAAGAAGACCAGACCCTCACATCAATCGGATTCGAGGCTGAAACCCACAATGTTGTCCCCGAAAAATACGAGATTATGATTTACGTTTCAAACAGTAAGCCAAGCAATCCGATGTCAGGAAGTGCAAAACAAACCCTCAAAGGTGATGTTCCCTGCGACGGATTCCACAAAGTCACCCTTGACAAGCCAATCTCCCTGAAAGAAGGTCAGTATCTTTCGATTATATGTATTCTTTCCGACTCCAACAAAAACGTTGCGGCATCAAAATTTGAGTCAGGCGACAACTACACCTCAGAGCCGGGCGAGAGCTACTACGGATGGAACGGCATATGGTATGATACACACAATCTGGATGTGGGCGGCGGCACCGTGCTGAAAAACGCAACCATCAAAGCTTACTGCAAATCCGACACTGCAACAGTATATTTCAACACCCGTGAAGCAGAGCATTTCGCAACACAGACGGTGAACATCGGCGAATGTGTTGAAAAACCGGAAGACCCCATTATGGAAGGCTATGATTTTCTTGGTTGGTACACCAACAACACCGTAACCGAGGAATGGGATTTCTCAACTCCCGTAACCCACGATATGCGACTTTTTGCCAAGTGGTCAGAGCCCGAAAACGTCAATCTCAGAGTAGCTTCGGAATATTTCAGCACAAGCTTCAATCCCGGAGTTGGTCTTGCTGCGGACAATATCAAGGACTTCACTCTCTATTTTGCCAAAGACAACAAATTTTTCACATTTTCTTCCACCTTTGGTCCGGATAAATTAAACACCTATATCAACTACGCATTTCCCATAGGCGAATATAAGGTTTTTGCAGATGTAAAAGGTGTCAACGGCGAAGAATTTTCCTCTGATATTGAACACTTCACCGTCACCGACCAACCGGCACTCAGTGTTCACGAAGGACATATAAATATTGTAAACATTCCACCCTATGGTGCAGATTTATATGTTGCACAATATGACAGCGAGGGACGCTTCGTGGGAGTTGAAAAAACTTCGCATTATCGCAGATATGCATCAAATGGAACGGATATCATCTCCCATAAACGCATCGAGATTGACGAAAACCTCAAAAATCCCAAATACTTCCTTTGGAACACCGGAACAACCGTTCCCCTCTGTGAAGAAAACTAAAAATATCTCAAAGACAGTCTCTCATAATTCCGAGAGACTGTCTTTTTACACAATTTTACCCCCTGTTTTATAACATTTTGTTTTATTTGCCTTTTTTCGACACTATATATGGTAAAATTACTTACAAAAGGAGAGAAAGGAGGTTTTTTTATTATGGATAAGTATAAAATAGGTATGATCGTAGCAATTGTTACATTGGTTGCATATTTGTTCCTCCCTGTAGTTTCTGTTATGGGAATGGATATTAGTGCATTTGATTTGATTGCAGAAGGCGAAATCGGTTTCGGTATGATTCTTGCAATTGCAGCAGCTGTGATTATTATCATCGGTGCTGTAAAGAAGCAAAAGGGTATGATGCTGATAGGTTCTATTGTGGGTGCAGTATTAATGCTTGTTGATGTTGCTATGAGCGATAGTACATATTCACAGATGGGTGTAGATATTACAGACGTTCTCGGTATGGGCTTCTACATCTCAACAGTTGGTTTTATCGCAAACATTGTTATTGCAGCAATGATTAAGAACAACCAGCAGTAAGCTACATATGGTATTTATACCAAAAATTTTAAACCGTTGTGTTCATAGCACAGCGGTTTGTTTTTTTGGTGTAACCTTTTATTCATATATATTTTACAAATTTTCCACACTTTTCAGCAAATTATCCATAAAGGTGTCAACTTTTTTGGCAAAAACCCTTGTTTTTTCCTTAACAATATGCTATAATCAAAGAAAAATGATTAACGAAGGGAGGGAAATGATATGAATTTGACACAAAACCCCAAAAAGATGGTTACAGTTATCGGTGCAGGTGTTGCATTCCTTTGTCTTTTGATTTTTGACGCATTTACAGTAAGTGCTATGGGAATGTCTCAGGGCATTGGTCATTCTTTCTTGAGCTGTGCTTTTGAAGAAGGTGCATTGACATTGTTGTTGGCTTTGGTAGCTATTGTTGGTACTGCTGCTGCAATTGCAAGTGCATTTATCCCCGAAGGAACACTTCCCATCAAGAACAATCTTCTTGCACTTATCGGTTCTGCTGCTGCTTTCGTAGCTACACTTATCATCTGGTTGCTTCTTAACAGCGAAATAAGCGACGGTATGAGCCAGATGGGCGGATACGGTTTGGAAGTAAGCACCGGTTTTGGTGTATGGATTGGCCTTCTTGGCTATGCAGCTTCTGCTGTTTGTGCTTTCTTGACATTCAAAGAAGAAAACGTTCAGTAGTTCGCATTTATGATGCAAAATTCAAGGACTGTTTCGCAATTTGCGAAGCAGTCCTTTTTTCTTTTATTAATATTCTTCACTGCCTTCAGAATACCACAGATGTTTTTGTTGACTATCTTTCGAGGCTGTGGTAGGATAATAATAAAAAGGAGATGAAACGTGTGATTTATAAAAGTTTTAAAGATAAAAAACTATCCTTGCTTGGTATGGGCGGAATGAGATTTCCGTGCAATTCCGACGGTGAGGTTGACTTTGCAAAAACCCGGGAGCTTTTTGACATTTGTATGGAAAACGGCGTGAATTATTATGATACAGCGTGGTTTTATCACAAAGGCAAGTCCGAAGAAATTATGGGTAAAATCCTATCAAAATATCCTCGTGAAAGCTACTATATTGCAACAAAAATGCCTTGGGACGAATATGAGGACAAAGCAGGAGTTGATGCCCTGTTTGAGGAACAGCTCAGAAGAACAGGTCTTGATTACTTTGATTTTTATTTGTTCCACAATGTAAGTGAGCCAACCATAAAATACTACACCGATGAAAAATACGGTGTTTATGACGTTCTGATGCAAAAAAAGAGGGAAGGCAAGATTAAACATCTGGGTTTCTCAACCCACGGCTCCCTTGAAAATATGGAGGAATTTATTCTTCGGTATAAGGACGACCTTGAGTTCTGCCAGATTCAGCTTAACTGGCTTGACTGGACACTCCAAAAAGCAAAGGAAAAGGTTGACCTGCTGAATAAATATAATATCCCTATATGGGTTATGGAAGGGGTCAGAGGCGGATATCTGGCAAATCTTTCAGAAGAGGACGAAAAAGTGTTGAAAGCGCTTCGCCCCCATGAGTCGATTGCGGCTTGGTCATTCAGATTTTTGCAGAGTGTTCCAAATGTGACAATGATTCTTTCGGGAATGTCCAACACTGCACAAGTTGAGGACAACATAAAGACCTTCAGCTGTGAAAAACCTCTTTTGCCGGAAGAAAAAGAGATTTTGTTTGGTATCGCAGACAAAATTCTGTCGAAGAAGACCCTGACCTGCACTCGGTGTAAGTACTGTATGGAAGAATGTCCTCAAAAACTGGAAATACCCACGTTGCTTTCGCTTTACAACAGTATGTGCCTTGTGAAGAATGAGCCGTCCCCTGAAAAGGTGAAGGAAAAAACCGAAAGGCTTCCCGAACTTTGCATAGGATGCAAAAGGTGCGAAAAGAAGTGTCCTCAGAATATTGAAATCTCCGAGATTATGGCGGATTTTAGTAAAAAACTAAAGAACTGACAGAATCAATTATTGGCAATTGGCTGTATTGACAACAAATCATATTTGTGATAAAATTGATAGGCGAGTAAGGAGGTGCGGATAACGTGAAAAAAGTTTTTACAATTTTTCTTGCCTTGGTTATGATGTTTTCTTTGATTGCCTGCGGAAAAGCAGAAAAGAAGGCTCCTGAAAAAGAAGATGAAGTAATTGCGGACAATAACGGAAAATTCAATCCGGATTTTTTGAATCAAACTCCGACGCATTCAGTGGCGGGTGCGGACGAAGCGGCTGTGGCGGCTATTGTCAGTTCGCCATTTGCTGAAGGGTTCGTTGGTGGACTGGAAAAACAGACCGAAGGTCTGGCAAAAGCAACAATCAGTGCCAGAGGTACTGAAGTTGTCATCGCTATGGAATATACCACAATGTCAACAGAGATGTTGAAGAATGCAGATGTTGAGGGTATGATTAATCAAATGTTCGACACAGCAAAACTTCTTGAAACCTTCCGTGCATCTGAGCCTGCAATTTCAAAGCTGACCCTTGAAGTATACAGCAACGAGGGCGAATTGGTCGGAAGCGGAAGCAGAGCGTAAGTGCTTCAAAATACAATTTTTATACAAAGGGAGAAAGTAAAATGAAAAACGTGAAGAGAATTTTGTGCGGTATGATGGCAGTTATGATGATTATGTGTCTGGTTGCTTGCGGTTCGGACTCAGAGCCAAAGGGTTCAGCTGAAGATATAGCAAAAGTTGAAGCTTTTGTTGAACGCGAGGGAGAAGGCTTCGTGTACGGTGTTGAATCTTCATCCAACGGTGCCGCTGAAGCAGATATGAAGGCTGACGGAACAAAGGTTGTTATTGAAATTTCATCAGCAAACTTCAACGGTGCAACAAAACAGAGTGCCGGACAGATTGCTGACCAGATGGAAAGTGCATCAAATATGCTCAAACTGTTCCAAGGCGAGGAACCTGCTATTTCAGCTGTTGTAATCAAGCTTTATGATGGCAACGGCAAGATGCTCGTTTCAAAAACATATAAATAAAACAATCTAAAAAGTGAGTTAAAGAGTCGGTTTTGCACCGGCTCTTTTTTCATATCATAGAAAATTTGCTTTCTTTAAGATTCCAAAAAAAGTATAGACAACACACAAATTTTATGATAAAATCATAGGTGCTACAAAACATTCGAATAAACGAGGCTCAAAGAGTTCACGCTATTGTAAAAAGCGTGGCTCTGATTTCTCATTACTCTTTGGGCCAATGATGTTTTGTAGCAAAAACAAGTCGGAGCGATACGTTTTTTGGGATGTGTTGTTTCGACAACACATCTTTTTTTATTCCAAAGGAGCTACAAACTATGATTAACTACGAAAAACTTTACCACAAACTGGTTCGCGACATCGGCGATGCAATATACATTCTTGAACATTCAAAAGAACCTGCTCATAAAATCAATGCCGACGTTTTGGAAAAGCTGATTGCAGCCGTCACCGAAGCCGAAGAAATGTATCTGGATATGTGCGAAGAAGCATTCCCCAACGGCGAAGACCTTGAATAAATCAAATAACCTCCCACCCCGTAGGGCAGGGGCTTGCTCCTGCCGAAAAAAACGGAACGGGCATTGCCCGTTCCCTACAAATTCTATTCTTTTATTTTCTATGCTTTAAACTCTTTCGTCACATTTAATTTATTATTCCGTCAATATTAATAATATACTGAGTTATAATGCGAACAGCATCAAAAAAGCCTTCAATATCAATCTTTTCGTCAGCCTGATGTGCACCGCCGTGACCCGCAGGCATCTCCATAAACGGAGTCTCTCTGTCCTCACGCATCACAAAAGTTCCCACCGAAAACGCATTTTTGAGCTTTCGTGCATATGTTCCTCCGCCAAGACGGATTGCCGGTTCTCTGACACCTGTCACACTTTCATAGACCGCTTCCAATGCTCCCGGAATAAGGCTGTCATCAGGAATCGAGAAGCCCTCGGAATGAGAATTCTTTTCCACCGTCCATCTGAGCTTTCCGAATTCTGCATCAATCTTTTTTTCCAGCTCACTTCCGTCAAGAGTTGAACCATAGCGGGTATCAAAGCTGAGCATCAGTTTGCCGTCACACATCTTCACCATTCCGTTTACAAAAGTGAGCTTTCCGAATCTTATATCATCGTGAGCAATATCCATTGATGTTCCAAAAGGACAAGCCAGAATTTTCTTTACATCAGCCATAATCCTTCGGTCACTCTCCGCAAGACTTTCTGCTTCAGAAAGCAGTTCTGCCGCAATATACGCCGCATTGACCGAGCCTTCAGGTTCACAGGCATGCTTTGCAACACCCTTGGCTTTCAAAATCAGCACATCCCCTGATTTTTCAAGACTGAACTGTTCTTTTCCTTTGACTTTTTCGGAAATTTCGCATTCAAGTGCCGAAGATGCTTTCAACTGCACCGTCACCTTGTCAAGAACAATATTGAAGGCTTCACCGCCACAAAAATCCGTTATATCACTGAAAGATTCGCCGCATTTTGTCCAGAGATGATAAATTCCCTTCTCGCCGATACTGCAAGGAAAATCCGCATCAGGAATAACAGACACATCAGGCATGGGCTGCTCCTTGGCAAAAGCTTCAATGTCCGTCATACCCGTTTCTTCCTCCGAGCCTATAAAAGTGACAATTTGGCTTTTTATGGGAATATCGCATTCCCTGATTATACGCATAGCGCAAAGTGCCGCCATAACCCCTGATTTGTTGTCCTCAACGCCTCTGCCGATAAGAGTTCCGTCAATTACCTTGGGTTCAAAGGGTTTTGTGTAAATCCAGTCCTCTTCACTAACAGGCACAACATCGCTGTGACTGAAAATTCCGATTGTTTTTTCACCTTCGCCGTATTTTGCCAAAGCATATTTATTGCCCGAATAAAGACCGGTTTCAAAGTTATACTTCCCGAATATATCGGAACAAGCTTTGAGCGCCTCAAAACAAGGAACACCAAAAGGTGCGCCCTCCTCTGCTTCACCCTTTATTGCAGGAATTTTTGCAATATCAATCCAGTTTTGAATAATTTCATCTTTGTTCTTCAGTATCCATTCTTTTATTCTTTCGTCATAAATCAGATTAACCATAATTCCACCTCATCACATCATACACTTATTATACACAAAAAAGCATCTTCATAGACAAGGGGTTGTAGCAAAATGGTTTTTCCGGGACATTCTAAAGGCTGTCCCCTACATATATTGTATATGGCATTGAATGTGCGATACAATTTGTAGGGTTCGGCGATTTTCGACGAACCGTTTTTTTGCATTTTGCTACAACCCCTACTTGTTTTTCAGAAACATCATTTATCTGCTTCAAAAAGTCCCTTAATCTTGTTTGCTTCGCTGCTGGCATTGTTATAAACCAATTCCATATAAGTGTTCACAAGCTCTGTATAGGGAGCATCGTAGTCGTCATAATCAGTGTATTCACCGTTGGCAGTTTTATAAACACCAAAAGCCGAAATCATAGGAACCTTCTTCCTCATTTCATTTATATATCTGTAATACGGAGACTGCTGTATTCCCGCTTCTTCAAGCATTGTGGGCACAAGATATGGCAAACAAGTATGATCAGGAACATCAAGCTCAAGACCATAGTTGGACCACATAATATAAGGAGTTGAACGGACAGCAACGGTTTCGTCACGGTCTGTTTCACCCATAATTTCAATTGCAAAAGCAGGACTATGGTCACCAACCATACAGATTATAACCTCTCTATCGGAATTTTCAAAATATTCCAGCAATTCCTTGAAAGCCATATCCGACTTGAGAATACAAGACTCATACTCATCCATGCGGTCATTATATTCTTCTCCGAAATCAGGTTCTACATCCACAAGGTCATTTTTCTTTGCATTAAGCTCCCAGTTGCCGTGATTCTGCATTGTCAGCATATACATAAATCTGGGACCATCACCCATTTTTTCATAATCACTCAGCATTTTTTCATAGCAATAAGCATCTGTGGGATAGGGTCTGTCACCAAAAGTATCATACTCACCAAAATCTTCCTCAAAAAGAACCTTGTCAAATCCCAGCTTGGGGTATACCTTCGCTCTTGAATAATTCAACGAATCCTCGCAGTGAGCACCCCAGGTTGAATAACCCAAAGACTTCATATGGCTCACAACAGTGTTTGCATCATCAAAGTTCAGGTAATTAAAGGGTGTTATTCCCTGCATAAGCTGGAGTGAGTTGCTGGACAAAAGCTCATATTCACTTTTGTTTGTTCCGCCACCTGTATACGGTACAAGGGCTTTTCCCTTGATATTATCGGGAAGACTGTCAATAAACGGCATAACCGACGGGGTATTTCCCATATCAACAACGTCTCTCAAATCAAAAAACGTCTCATTCAGAATAAGAATAACGTCCGGCTTGTTTGTGCTATTTTCTACGTCTTTCGGAACAACAGAATAAACTCTTTCTTCCAAAGTTTCCTCGGAATATTCATCAGGCATCGACACAACGTTCATTGAGTTCTGGAAAACTTCAATGGAGCTTGCGGCATAACCGTAAGCA
>JAZNLK010000067.1:0-8279 GCA_045579055.1 Clostridia bacterium | reverse complement strand
CGTAGAATGTTTCAATTGCAACAACCTTGCCATTTGCATTCTTTACTGTGAAGGTAAATGTTTCGCCCTTTGCAATTGCTACTGTATAGTAATCATCACCGTTTACGGTTATCTTTGCATATCCCGGTGTTGCACTTCCGTTTGCTGTCAGTGTGAATACTGCCTCGTCAGCTGTTACTGCATAGCCTTCTTCTGTTTCGGTTGCATTTGTTGCTTCAATTGCAACTGTGTAGGTATATTCAATAACTTTACCGTCTGCAATCAGGGTATCCTGTGCAATTTCATCGTCTGCCGAATTGCCCCAGACTGTTTCAACTGCAACAGCTTCGCCCTTTGCATTTTTGAGGTTAAGTGTGAAGCTTTCGCCTGCGGCAATCTGATTTGTATAATATACGTCGCTACCAACTGTTATCTTTGCATAACCTGTTGATGTACCACTTGCTGTTACCTTGATTGTTGCTTCGTCTGCATTTACAACATATTTACCGTCTTCGCCAAGTGTTGCATTTGTTGCACTTACTTCTGCAACGTAACCAATTGTGCTACCGTCTGCAAGCAGATTTTCTGCTGTAGGTTCACCGTAGAATGTTTCAATTGCAACAACCTTGCCATTTGCTTTCTTTACTGTGAAGGTAAATGTTTCACCCTTTGCAATTGCTACTGTGTAGTAGTCATCACCGTTTACAGTTATCTTTGCATATCCCGGTGTCGCACTTCCGTTTGCTGTCAGTGTGAATACTGCCTCGTCAGCTGTTACTGCATAGCCGTCTTCGGTCTCTGTTGCGTTTGTTGCTTCAATTGCTACTGTGTAGGTGTATTCAATAACCTTGCCAGTTGAAATCAATGTATCCTGATTAACTTCATAATTTGCCGAATTACCCCAGAAGCTTTCAACCGCAAATTCCTTGCCAACGGCATTCTTGAATGTCATTGTAAAACTTTCACCTTTTGCAAGCTGTTCTGTGTAATAAACATCTTCGTCAACTGTAATCTTCACATAACCTGTTGAAGCTGTACCGCCAGCTGTGATGATAACATCCGCATTGTTTGCATCAATCACATAACCATTTTCGGTTGCTGTAACACCTTCGCCGGACACGTTTACTGCATAATTAACTGCTGTGATACTATTGCCGGATGCTGTAACTTTGAAACTATGTGTCGTTGGTTCTGATGATATTGTCGCTTTTGCTATCTGTTCTTCACCCAGGAGTATAGTCTCAACATCATCATCTGATTCAATTTCACTCATACTCGCTATTTCATCATTTTCATCATCTGACAATGGTACAACTTCATCATAACCTGCAAGCCATCTTTCAATCAATTCAAGAATGCCTTCATACGTATAATAACCCTTGGACACCGGAATCTTCATATATTGAATATTCATTGCATCAAACTCTTCACGAGTCATATATTCAGCAAATTTATCGTAAGTATACAATCCGTAGGTTGCAATATCTGCATTCATCTTTTCTTTGTCGTAAGCCATATTGTCTCCGACTTCAAAGTAAGTCATCAAATCGTATACAGAATATGGATAGTCTGCTGAAAACATATCCTCAACAAGTATGTTATAATGCAATGCTGATACAATTCCGTAGGAATCTGTATTTTTATATTCCACATTATAATCTTCAAGTTTTACAGTTTTGTAACTTTCGCCATCTCTCTTCACAAAACTGTGTCCTACATATTCTGCCACACTATCAGCATCTATACTGACAAATTTATTTGCATCCACATCGAAGAACTGATGAAGATCAACAACTTTAACTTCTGTGCCATCTTCAAACTTAAGAGTAATCACATCTCTGTTTGCATATCCATGATTACTGATTATTGCAGCCGGTACAGCTGCATACTCACCATTATAAAAATCCCATACGAGTAGTTCATCCTCAAATGTAACCTCGTCAATACGCTTTGAACTTCCGTCAGCCAATGTCACAAGAGTATCGCCTGTTACACAACTGCTACCATTACCTTTTTTTGCCATGTGATAACCCACATAGTAATAATATGTGGTATTTGTAGCATCTGTATAGCTGTATTGTGCTATGGTAATATACTCGTCACGTGGATTGGTAACATCAGGGGATTTAAAACATAACGCATTGCTATATGTAGTGGGAGTAGCCGAAGCATCTGACGAACCCGCATACTTAAACACCTTGTTTGCCCCTGTTTGATTCAACTGAGAATCATTCAATGTTGACCAGTTCGAGCTAATATCAGCAAAGGCTTTATATACTCCCTTTACAACTGTTAATCCTGATGGCATAGATTTTGTGGAGCTATCATAAGTTACAGCTGCACCTGTACCCCCGTCTGCATAATCTGTAATTGTTACAACATTTTTAAACACATTGAAATACGCTGTTTTTTTGTCAACGATTGTAGCTTCAATAATTGGATAATATACCTTTTGTTCATTTACTGTTATATAACTCCACGTTGAATTGTTGTGTTCAACACCGGTTGCCGAAATATATGTGTTGTTACCAATTGTTATTTTCTCCGTAGCTTGACCTGCTGAACCAAATTTAAATTCTGCATTCTTGGCTGCAGGTTTCACCGCCGAAACAATTATTTTTAAATTCTTCGTATAGCTTACACTTTGCTTTACAATATTTCCTTCTGCGTCAACCTTGTAGTTATAAGGATCAATATATGTATAGGAAACAGTGTACTCGCCCGATTCTGTAAACGTAATTTTTTTGTTTGTGTAGTCATTTCCGTTCATTGATACCGTATACGGAAGAGTAACATTTCCTTTTGTAGCTGTCAAAATAGAAGTATCCCACTCTTTTTTACCACCTTCATCAAAGGAAATCAACACTGCACCCTGAGTGCTGTCATAGTAACAATACTCATTTGAACCATCGGTTTTGTCAACCTTATTTTTTGTTGTATAATCAAAATCACATGAAGGTGCGATATATCCTTGTGCAGTTGCCTGATATTCAGGCGCACTTATAGAAACGCTGGTTGCATCAGGAATTTTAGAATGAACAAACCCTGTTTTCCCTGCAAAAGAAACGCTTTTAGAAGCAAATCCATTAACATCTGAAATATTTGCATCCCCTATGGTATCTGCCATTGAAAGAATACCACTGTTAACCCACACATCATTATTCGCATCTATGTACTGAATATCTGAGCACGATGTGCCAAACATCACATTTGTAAGCTGCTTTGCATAAGTATCCTTTATGCAATCATCTGCCTGTGCTTTAGAAAGATTGTTATACTGTGTAATTCCGTTTCTAACTTCAATCGTAGTTGTATTTAGAACATTTTCATGGTAAACAACAATACCAAAACCTGCGACAACAGTACCGTCAGCCGCCAGGTCGTTGCCTGCCACCTGATTTATTGTGGTAATATTGTCAAGAATAATGTTACCGTTTCTGATATCCATATTGGCAAAGTTGCCACCCTTGAGAGTTGTATTTATAACCTCAAGATTACCGCCGTTCACACGAATAGGTGATGCACAGTTTGCAATGTAGCTATTTGTGATTGTGCTGTCACCAACGGACAAAACAACAGGTCTGTTATAAGCTTCAGATGCCTTTGCACCATACTGAGTATATACCGAACCCACAATTTTTACATTATCCAAAGTTGCATTGTTAAGGAATACCAGGTAATTGCTTGATACTTGACCCGTGCCGCTGTAAGCACCATTTGTTACATCAAATGTGAATCCGTTACCGTAAAGGGTTGCACCTGAAAGATAATATGTTCCGTTACTTGACATTGTTATATCGTTGAGCAAAACACTTGTTTGATTTTTAAGTCCACTATATTCTGTTACATTGGTCGCATCAACAACCTCCAGTTTCAACGAAACCGCATTTGCATATCCGTCATCATCAATTACAACCTCAATTGGACCAGTACCACTAAACTTGATTGTTCCCAAAGTCCAGTCTGTGCTGTTTGCTGTGTATGTACCACCAACATCCGTGTTTGTGTCAAGTGAGTTGATTGTAACCAAAACATTGCCGATATCCGCACCGTCAACTGCTTTGAAAAGTGAGCCAAGAGCAACTGCGTTTGCATTACCCACACGATAGAGATATTCATTGGTATTTTCAAACTTTACTTCAAACTTATCTGCAGCATCAAAAGATGTAACATTAAGCTGAATTGAAAATTCACCTGTACCTTTGTTCATATATTCATTGGGAACATTGTCAGCCATCTTGAGAGCAATTGCACATATTGCTTCTCTTTCGGAAGCTACGTCAGAATGCTCTCCGACAGGCATAACACTACCCTCCGAAAAGGCATTGCCGTTCAGAATTTCGGACAGCTTTCCGATGTTTGTCATATCGTTGACTGCAACATTTGCCGTTACGTCAGCTTTGTAATAGACATCAATCACATTTGCAAGCTCGCCGACATTTTCCGAAATCATCTTCAAATCATAGGAAAACGCAAGATTACCCGGGTTTTCCACCTTCAGGTATCTTATTTCCTCACTTCCGGGTTCGAAACCTGCAAGATTAAATATTGCACCTGCATCTGCAGATTCAACATCCATCCAGGTTCCCTGCTCAGCATCAGCTGTCCAATACAGCTTTGCCGCAAATTCTTCACTGCCGCTTGCAGCGAAAACGGTCATGTTGAGAACCATAAGCAACGTCAGAACAAAAGCTAAGGCTCTCTTAAAATTTTCAAACATTTGACATCTTCCTTTCTTGTGTAAACCTTTACACACTTACACATATTAATTTTATCATTCAAAAAAGAACTTGTCAATAAAATCTTTTCCGTATTATATTACTCCGCCAAAAAACCGAAGAAACAGTAACCATAAATTATAAAAACAAAAACCTTGCGGCACATAGTACCGCAAGGTCAAAAACTATCTTAAATTTCTTCTCTCATCCAGCTCTTCTTAGCACGTTTGCTGTCAATAACTCTTATAAGCTCTTTCGGATTTGTGCCATACTCATTAGTTTCCGGACGGCTACCCATCAGCAATGCAACTATCGCCAAAACACCGGCAACAACTGATACTACCATAAACACATCACAAGCTGTTCCAAAAGCAGATGAATCAGCAAATTCACAACCCATCAGTTTGCAGCTTGCCAATGCAATGTAAACAACCGAAGGAACCACAGGAATCAACGCCCAGAAACCTCTCAGACCGATATCATGGAAACGTCTTACTGTAACACTTGCCTGAACTATAATGCTCTTAATCAAGAAGAAGCCAACACCCAGTATGTATATTCCCAGAATTATAAACGCAAAAAGATCTGTTTCAATCATTGCTCCTTCACGACTTTTTATACCGTCCATGGTTGGATCCACCATAACCCATGTAAAAATAACTGACAAAGCTAAAAGTGCAACAATCAAAAATACATTTATAATGGAAGTTCTCCAAAATTCATTACGTCTGCTTCTGCCCTTGAAATCAAGCCATTTGCTTGAACTGTGAGTTTTCGCATCCTTTAATGACTTAAAAGATTCTGTATAGTTATAAATTCCGTAAGTACTTCCTCCGCAACTAGGACAAGCCTCCAATTTATTAATTGCTTCTCTTCCGCATTGTGTACAAATTTCCATTGTATTTCCTCCTATATCGACAACTTTTTTACATTATAGCACATTAATTTATTTTTTGCAACTGTTTTTTGATTAATTTTACTATATTTTTGCTTCATTTTTTATCACAACTCCATATATTCACAGATAACACCATCAACTTCTCATCGTTCAGAATCATATAATCATCAGTTCATCAATCAGCTTCCCGGTATTTTCCTCATTATACTCAATTTCAACAGAATACCGCCTTGCGATATCCTTAAAGGTATCAAAATCGGTCTTTTCACTTGCCACACATAAGCTTTTTATCATTTCAAGACTCAACACAGAAAAAGCTATTCTCGCGCCTAGAGTTCCGTCATAAATACCGTCAGCCATATGTCGGTACAAAAAGTACAAAAGCAATTGTCTCTGAGCATTTTGCCCCTTTTCGCTTTCAAAAAAACCTTTTTTTGTTTTTTTGCTATCCCTTGCAGATTCTAAAATCTCCGACCATCCCGGATCGAGAATTTCAAGGGAAAGAAAAACATCTATCCATTCATTAATACTTTTTTGCGAAAAATCAATATTGAAGGTTTCAAGAAGCTCCACAGCACATTCCTCAACAGTTTTTGTATTGTTTTGAATAATTTCAAAAGCCTTGCCACGGATGGCAAAAAACACCTTCTCCTCATCATCTTCGGTTTCGATATCGCTGTTTTCATCAGCAACAGATAGGTCAAAACGCTTTTCCCAACTCAGAATAAGTTCCGTTGCCGCTTCACAGCACAAGCCCAACCCCATTTCCAAACGACTCCCAAAAAAGTTACGGAATCTGGGATGATCCTTGCAAATATCACAAAGATTTTCTTCGCCCAATTCAATATAAATATCGCATAAATTGTTGTGATTCAAAAAAGGACACCTTTCGTCTTCACCAAGAATAAAACAACTCTCTTTTCCCTTTGAGATGCATTTTTGTAATCTTTCTCCGAAACGCCCTTTAACCTTCATATATTTGTCAAAGGTTTTACCATCAATATCAATTTCCCAACCGATACAACAGCTGTGACGGCATTTGTCTGCTATGCATTTGAAGTTGTTATAATATTCCGGCACAAAAGTTTTCATATTGATAGTTCCCTTTCCTATTCTTTATTCTTTGTTTTTCTCGCTCACTGCAAATTTCGTTCAGCAATCTTTTTTATTATAGCAAAAAAGAAGCGACCCTTGATTGCAGTTCTTTACGCTACAATCAAGAGTCACTCCGGACGCTCTTGATATCTAACATCATTTGGTTATCCTCTCTTTCTTCATCTGCCCTTTGCTTACACTCTACAATTCAAAACACATTTTTTCTTTCCTCTAGCGAGAACACCCTGATTTTTTTGTATTTCAGCAAAAAGCGAATTTCCTGACTTTTATGAAGGTTCTTCGATTCCATGATTCAAACATAAATTTTCAATCATTTCCCTGAAATCTATGTAATACGTTTTTGACACCGTCGTGTTTCCTTTTCTTCTTTCACAAATATTCATGTTCAAATCACATTTTGAAAACCATCGTAAAAATCTTTCTTACTTTCTCATTGGACTGTACCTTCCTTTCTGTGATTTAAGTGTATCACATTTTCAACCGTATTTCAATTGACAAATCACAAAAACAATACGTAAGTTTTTTGTATAAAAGGTAGAAAATGTAAATTTCCAAAAGCTTTCTCTTTACAAATGCAGAATAAATGTGATATACTTAATCTGTTGGCGCTTTTGATAAGGTGCTGCCGCATTAAAAAATTGTTGCACAAAAACTGATTGTCATCCTGAGCAAAGCCGAATATTTTTTACCCCTTCGGTCATGCTCAGGGTGACATTTTCGTTTATTGATATTTTTTTCTTTGCTGAACACAACAGTTCCCGATTACATATTCAAAACAAAAATCATATAGTTCAGATATCCCGCAAAGGTCACCCACACAAGATACGGGATATTGATTAAAGCTGCCGCTCTGTCTATGCTGTTAAACTTAACAATCATAGAAAGTATTGCAATCCACAAAAGAATTAGCCACAAAAAAGCCGACAAAAAAGCTTTCATATTAAAGAATATAATACTCCAGAAAAAATTAATAACCAGTTGAACAGCATAGACCGCAAGTGCATCAGCGGTCTTTTTTTTATCCTTTCCTCCAATCAGGTAAACCCTCGCCGCACCAATTCCCATAAGAACATAAAGAACCGTCCACACAATGGGAAACAAAATCGACGGCGGTGACAAGGGCGGCTGAACAATTTGGTCAAACAGCATCATATTATTTCGTGTCAGGAATGCCGCCAATGCACCAACAACAAGAGGTATCAGAATAGAAATAATGTATGTTTTCACTTTCATATAATCGCCTCCTCTAACAGCATATTCAACCCTCTGAAAAAAAATTAAAAAAATTTTAAAAAAACTCTTGACAAACTACAAAAACAGGTATATAATAAACGAGTTGATTTGAAGATGCGAGCATGCTGGAATAGGCAGACAGGCACGTTTGAGGGGCGTGTGTCAACCGACGTGTGGGTTCAAGTCCCACTGCTCGCACCAAATTGATTTTTTTATTTTTAACATATTGCCGGATTGTGTAAAGGTAGCACAGCAGACTCTGACTCTGTTTGTCTGGGTTCGAATCCTAGTCCGGCAGCCATAAATCAACTCAAAAGTTGATACAACGAAAACCG
>JAZNLK010000066.1:0-10783 GCA_045579055.1 Clostridia bacterium | reverse complement strand
GTGAAAGAGTAACTAAAGTAAATGTTTTCTTGCTCCCTGTTACAGGGAGCAAGAAAAACTTCCAATGAAAGAAAAAGGAGTGGCAGAATTGAAAAGGTTTATATTTAAGCAATTGTTAATATTGGTTTTGGTATTTTGTTTTATGCCTTTTTCAGTATTTGCGGCGAGCGAAAGTGCAGGAGGGTTTTACGACAGCTTCACAGAATATATATGGTTTCTTTCATTAAAGGGCTATAAAACAAGTACTGCAGCAGGTAGTATCAAAACAACATCGTACACCGACAAAAACGGAAACGAAGGAATTGCATTATGTATGAACGATACCTATGGTGGTGATAATTACAGCGGTGTCAGCATAAAAAAAAGCTTTGATACGGGAAGTAAAAATTCAGTTATGTTCAAAATGAAGTTTATGGTTGAAAAAACTGAAGATTTGTATGGTGGTCTTCGTTTTGGACTTACCAAAGGCTCGCAATTTGTCACAAGATATGATGTTTTAGGACTCAGCGGCAGCTATAACGGCAGATTATATTCTATTGATGCGAAAAATGCAGCGACTCCCTTAGGGTGGGAAAAGCTTGTGCCAAAGGAGTGGTACACATTAACTGCAGTTTTGAATGTTGAGGACGGCAGTCATTCCGTCAAGGTGGAATCAGATTCAATGGCCGTTCCTTTCTATTCAAGTTTTGTGCCTCTTACGGTGAGTGGCAATGATTTCAGTGTAGATGGAATACATATTGAAACAAACCAGTATACGGGGAAATGTTATATTGAATATATAGATGTTAAAGCAGACGATAATCTTGATATAGGCGAAAAACCACGTCCTGAACCAATACCTGCTCCCATAACTCAGGCGCCTTATATGAGACCTGTTCCGTACAGAAACAATGTTTGTGTCAATGGCGAATATCAATACTTTACGGATAATCCAATTATCGAAGATGATGATTTGGTTGTGTCTGTTGCAGGGGCTTTTCGCGCCCTTGACTTGATTCCTGTTTCGGGCGGTGACGGGCTGGTTGCACAAACGGAAAACTATACGGTTACTTTGAAAAATAATAGCAATGAGTTGAGGTTGAACAATAATACTCTTATACTTGAAACAAAGGTTAGGGAACTTGATGACAAGCCACATATTGCCATAGGTAATATGGCTGAACTGATGGGCTTTGAGGTTTCATGGAATTCGGAAGAAAAGATATTATATATCGATGGGGAAATAGTCGAGAATGAGTATACTCAACATAATTCAGTTACTTCCTTCTCAAATGTTGAGTTTGTTGATGCTGGGGAAAAGATTCAGGCAAAAGCGATGCTCAAAAACACATCATCAGAAAAAGCAATGGGGACTTTATTTGTTGCAAGCTATTTGAATGGTAATATGATAAGTGTCAAGTCTGCTCAGTCAAAAGAGCTTGTTCCCGGTGCGGAAGATGTTGTGATTGCGGAAGTTGAAAAGACTAATGGCGCTGAATATAAGGCATTTGCGTGGCATAAAAATGAATTTTATCCTGTTGCATCTGCTGCGTCAACTGCTTTCAGCGGTGAATTGCTGGCAGACATAACAATTGACGGCGTCAGCATGTCGGAATATGAATACGGAACTCAGACTTTTGATGCGGCAAAGAACGCATACGCCTTTGAAATTCCGGGCGGTTCGGTTGTTCCTGTTGTTAAGGGTGTTGCAAATCCTGACGAAAACAGCATTTATACAAAAACAATCTATTCTGTCAACGGAAATACGGCTGTTGCAACGGTTACTGCAAGATCTGGAAGTAATGAAAAGATATATACACTCAATTTTAGTGCATCCAAAGCTCTTGTGCCTCATATTTCTGATTTTGTGAATCATGTGGGCAACAAAACGTGGACACAGTTTTGGGCATATAATCACGGCAAGGCCGAATCGGAAGCTCCTGCCGAGCCTACAAAGGATGTGTACGGCCCTGCGGGTGGAACATCTCAGATTCCCGGAAACGTGGGACAGTTTGGTGCAACATTTAGTCAGTTTGAAAACAGTATTTCCGATACGACAAATGGCAAGTTGTATAACGGACCAAGCGCTGCAAAGCAGTTTGTTCTTGAGGACATAAGTGATATATCGGGGCTTGCAGACGGTTATTATTTGCAACAGAGCTGTTACTTTAACCCTTGGTTCGGTAGCTATGCCGACTGGGTGTATGATGCGTTCTGGATGCCGTCTAATAACAAAGAAACTGCATGGAAGCCCTGGTATACCTTCAAGGTAAATGCTCCATGTGAGGTTAAAATATTGTTTGATAATTCATACGATACAGTTGGTTTCTGTGAGGAATATGGCTGGACAAGATGTGACCTTTCAGAAAGTTTATATACAGGTGGCAGATGGCAGACGGATGCATATACAAGCGGATATAACAATACACTTATGTACACAAAGAAGTTTAATGCGGGCGATACGGTGGAACTTTATAGTATGTATAACAGCACCGTAAGGGCTAACCTTGGCATTAATGGCGCTCTGGCATATCTGACAATTGTGGATTTTTGATGGAGGAGTAATACAAATGGTTTATAATTTTGACAGCGGAATGTGGCAATGTGACGGAGTGGCAGAGTTTTTGATGAACGAAAATCATGCTGTTATTTCCAAGAAAAATGTTGCGCTTGCTTGTTTGATGTGTACAATTCCTTTTGATGACGAAGGCGGGATATACAGACTTTCTGTCAGTTGCGAATTCAAAAATTGTAAAAATGCAACGGCGCCGTATGTTGTCGTGACTCAATTGGACGAGAATAAAAATCATATTATGAGTGCATATGGAGAGAACGTTGATTTTGAGGGAAAAGTCAAAAAATGCTGTTTTGAAATTAAAGAGGGTTGTAAGGCTCTTTCGGTTGAACTGGGATTGAAGTTTGAGGGAGAAGTTGCGTTTACATGTCCTGTTCTGGAAAAGTGTGAAGTACCTGAAAAAAGGAATGTTAAAGTTGCGGCAACATATCTTGATTATTCGCCCACCGAAGAAGTTGCCTTAAGTCGGATTTCGGAAATGATTGACAATGTATCAAAGGAAAAGCCTGATATTGTCATACTTTCTGAAACTTTGAATACATTGGGGTGTAATCTTGCACCTGAGAATAAGCCTCGCACCATAAATGACTCTTTTTGTACATTGATGTGTGAAAAGGCAAGAATGTATAAAACCTATATTGTTGCCAACTTTATTGAAAAAGACGGAGCGGAATGTTATAATACATCGGTTCTTATTGATCGCATGGGCAAAATTGCAGGGAAATACAGAAAAACCCATATTACGCACGGCGAATGGAGTGCGGGGATAGTCCCGGGAGACGAATTACCTGTTTTTGAAACAGATTTCGGCAAAGTCGGGCTGCTTATCTGCTGGGATGCTTATTTTCCCGAGCCGGCACGGATTCTTGCGTCAAAAGGGGCTGAACTGATTGTTATATCAACAATCGGTGATGCTTCAATCAGGCACATAAGCCGCGCTTTGGAAAACGGAGTTTATGTTGCGGTGGCAGGTGCCCACTGGCGTAATCTTAATGATTGCGGAATTGAGCCATCTAAGATAATTTCACCTTGCGGCGAAATTATTTCTCAGACTAAAGAATCAGGAACAGCGGCAATTGCTGAAATTGATTTGAATGATAAGGGGAATATCCCTTGGCTGTCATTTGAATGCAGGAATACTATTCCCGTGAATATTTATATGAATGAGCGCAGACCTGATATGTATAACGATATTATAAAATAAGGACTGATTATGATGAAATTATTTGTGTCAATGCAAAGCAAGGGTAACACTTTTTTGCCAGATGCGGTCAAAGCATATCTTGAAGAACGTTTTGATGTTGAATATGCAAGTGAGTACGATTTGCTGTTTGGCGACGCATTCAAAGAAAAAATAAAGAATATTGATATTATACTCACCGGTTGGGGGCATCCGATGATTACTTACGATATGATTAAGGACAGTAGAGTGAAAATCATTGCTCATACAGGCGGATCAGTCGGAAGTTTGGTGGACTTGTCACTTTTTGATCATGGAATCAAGGTGCTCAGTGGAAATGTTTTGTATGCAGAATCTGTAGCGGAGGGTACTTTGGCATATATACTGTCGGGACTTCGCAAGATTCCGTATTATGTGGAGGACGTGAGAAAAGGTGGATGGCGTGGAGACGGATTCTCGTCAGAGGGTTTATTTGAACGTACAGTTGGCATTGTTGGGCTTGGGACAATTTCACGTTGCCTGATAAAAATGCTAAGGCCTTTTCGGGTGAAGCTTAAGATATATGATTTCTACCAAATTGAGGAGCAGTTTCTTGCAGAACATAATGCTGTTCAGGTGGAATCCCTTGATGAAATTTTTTTAGCTTCGGATATTGTTACTGTTCACATGGCAATGAATGAAAAAACACGTGGGATAATAGGAAAAGGGCATTTTGATTTGCTTCATGATGGTGCATTGTTTGTGAATACTGCCAGGGGTGCAATTATAAGAGAGGACGAAATGATTGAAGCTTTGGCGGAAAACAGGTTCAAAGCAGTTCTTGATGTATATTGCACTGAACCTCTTGATGCAGAAAGTCCGTTGAGAAAACTTGAGAATGTATATTGCATTCCTCATATGGGAGGTCCCACATTGGACAGACGTCCAATGATTACCATACGACTTGCTGATGAAATTCTTAGGGTTGCAAACAATGAAAAATCGGAGCTTGAAATAAGCAAAGAGACGGCAGAACGAATGACGGTTGGCGGCTAAAGAAAGGACTTGCCTGATATATGAATGACAAAAATATAGTAAAAAAGTATTTTGGCGGATATGTGGAAGCAGAGGAAAATGGTGACTATTTGTGCTTATACAGATTCAGTTCAGAACAAAGGGAATTTTATAACAACCAAGGAGGATTTTTTGGTTCAAGAAGCCGATTTCAGTCGGGGGTATATGCTCATATAAAAGACTGCGAAAGAATGACCTTTGATTTTAAAGTTTTTACCAATAGCATGGAAGGTACTTTCTTCGAAATTGTGAAGGAAAACGGAAATCGGGAGCAGATTTGTTTTACTGAAAGTGAAGCACGGTTTGAAGTGGAATTTTCTAAGGAAACAGTATGGATATATTTTCCGTATTATGCAGAGGTGGGAATTAGGAATATAGAAATTGCAGGTAAAGAAGTTCTAAAGCCCGACAAAAAGATATATTGTTTTGGTGATTCAATAACTCAGGGATATTTTTCACAGCATCAGGCAATTTCATATCCGCAGGTGCTTGGACGTGAGCTTGGGGCAGAGGCATTCAATTTCGGAATTGGCGGTTATTATTTTGATAACCGAGTATTAGGGGATTTGGACAGTCTTGAAAAGCCCTATGCCGTCACAGTTTCCTATGGCACAAATGACTGGCACTTTGAAATGGAATATGTTGATGAGATGAAAAAAACTTTTGATAAAGTTTATGAAAAGTACAAAAATATACCTATTTTTGTTATCCTTCCTGCGGCAAGAGTGACCGAAAAGGAAATGAAAAAAACAGGAATATTGGACGATGTGAGAAAGAGCATAAGAACAGAAGCGGAAAGGTATAAAAACTTCATCGTGATCGACTCTGTATGTAATCTTGATTGCGAGACCATGCTGACTGAAGACGGCGTGCATCCCAATGACAAAGGAACGGAGTTCTTGGCAGAATGTGTTTTGGAAAAGGTACAGAGTGTGTTGCTATGAGTATTAAGGAAAGAGTTAGTCGGGCAATAGATGAAAGTGTTCTGAAAATAACAGAAATAGGTAATGAAGTTTTAAAAACTCCTGAGCTTGGCTATTGTGAGGAAAAAACCTCTCAATATGCAAGAAGCATTTTTGATGAGCTTGGAATTGAATATACATATCCTCGTGCTTTGACAGGCGTAAAAGCAAAGCTTTGCGGCAAGGAACATAAGTTTAACATTTGCATAATAGGTGAGTTGGACTCTGTTAAATGTGCAGGACATAGGTTTGAAGGGGAGAATTCTGCGGCACATGCTTGCGGTCACAATGCACAGCTTGCGGCAATGCTTGGAAGTGCAATAGCTTTGAAGAAAAGCGGAGTTATGGAAGAGCTTTGCGGAGACATAACATTTATGGCTGTTCCTGCAGAAGAATTCATTGAATTGGAGTACAGACAAAAGCTGAAAGAAGATGGCAAGATTGAGTATTACGGCGGAAAACAACAGCTGATTTATGAAGGAGCATTTGATGATGTTGATATGGCGATGATGATTCATGCCCAAGGTGATGAACCAAAGTCCAAAATGTATGTCAAAGGTCATAACTTAGGCTTTCTTGCAAAAACAATAACCTTCAAGGGTAAAGCCGTTCACGGAAGCACTCCCTTTGACGGGGTTAATGCCCTTAATGCGGCGGCTTTGGCGATTTTAGGTGTTCATTCAAATCGTGAGACCTTCAGAGATGAAGAAAAAATCCGAATACATCCTATAATAACAAAGGGCGGAGACGTTGTGAATTCCGTACCTGATGAGGTGTGTGTTGATACATATGTGAGAGGTGCAACCTTTGAGGCTATAAAAAAAGGAAATGCTGCAGTGGAGCGGGCGGTGGACGGTGCGTGCCGGATGATTGGTGCGGATTATGAAATAAAGGATATTCCGGGATACTTGCCTCTTGTTGAAAGTGCGGAATTGTCAAAGGTATTTGAAGATGTTTCGAAATCTGTGCTTGGCGAAGAAAATGTTATCTACGGTGAACCAATAACAGGTTCTTCGGATATAGGCGACTTGAGCTGTATTATCCCCACAATTCAGCCATCAATCGGTGGATTTTCGGGAGCACTTCACAGCAAGGAGTTTGAGATTTTTGATGCAGAAGCTGCTTATGTTTCAGCGGCTCGAATACTTGCATTAACAGCGGCAGAGCTTTTGTGCGATGATGCAAAAAAAGCTGAAAATGTAAAAGCGAATTTCAAACCGCAAATGACCAAAGCGGAATACTTGAAATATTTAAAAGGAGAGGAAGTATAGAATTATGTGGACAGAGGAAAAACTCAATGAAATGTTAACACAGCCCTCGGATGCTCTTGTTGAAGACATAAAGAAAATCAAGGGCGATATAATGGTGTTGGGTGCAGGTGGCAAAATGGGCCCCACCCTTTGTGTCCTTGCAAAAAATGCCATAAAAAAGGCAGGAATCCAAAAGAGAGTTATCGCAGTATCCCGTGGCAGTGACCCTATTGCAACTAAACTTATGCAGGACAACGATATTGAAGTTGTTGCAATGGACTTGCTTGAAAGAGAAAAGCTCTATTCCCTTGAAGAAGTGGAAAATGTTATATATATGGCAGGCAGAAAGTTCGGCACTGACGGCAACGAGTGGCAGACATGGGCGATGAACTCAACCTTACCCGCATTTGTTGCTGATAAGTTCAAAAAGTCGAATATTGTGGTATTTTCATCGGGTAATATTTATCCCATCGTGAAGCTCTCGGACGGAGGAAGTAAAGAGTGTGAAAAGGTAGGTCCAATCGGCGAATATGCACAGAGCTGTCTTGCCCGTGAACGTGCCTTTGAATATGTGGCAAATACCTTTGAAACAAAGGTTTTCATATATCGACTTAATTTTGCGGTGGATTTGAGATACGGTGTTTTGTTTGATGTGGCAAACAAGATTATCAACGGAACACCCATAAGCCTTTCGACACCCTGCTTTAACTTTATCTGGCAGGGAAGTGCAAACGAAATTGCAATCAGAGGACTTCTCCACGCAGAAGCTCCTGCAAGGATAATGAATGTGACAGGTCCCGAAACGGTATCAATCAAAAAGGCGGCAATTGAGCTTGGTGAATTGCTTGGCAAAGAGCCGATTTTCGAAGGTGAACCTGGAAATGATGCATACCTCAATGATGCATCCCTTGCAATGGAGACATTTGGCTATCCTGCAGTTTCTGCAAAGACCCTCATTCGTTGGCAGGCAGAATACATAATGGACGGCGGCAGAACCCTTGACAAACCCACACACTTTGAAGAAAGGAAAGGTAGCTATTAATGACCAGACACGAAATTGCATTAAAAAAGCTGAAAGAAGGAACAGTTATTCCTGCAACACCCCTTGCTCTTGACGACAACAGATGCTTTGACGAAAAGGGTCAGAGACTTCTGATGAATTACTATCTTGACTGCGGTGTTGGTGGTATTGCAACAGCAGTACACACTACTCAGTTTGAGATAAGAAAGCCGAAAGTGGCACTTTTTGAGCCTGTTCTGAAAATTGTTTCTGACGAAATTGATAAATACGAAAAAGAACACGATACTGTAATCGTAAAGGTTGCAGGGGTATGCGGAAAGATTGAACAGGCAGTAAAGGAAGCTGAAATTGCAAAAGAATACGGATTTGATGCAGTTCTTCTCAGCCCCGGCGGCCTCAATGATATGAGCGAAGATTATATGATTGAACGCACCAAAGAGGTTGCAAATATAATGCCTGTAATTGGATTTTATCTCCAGACAGCCTGCGGCGGCAGAATGTTTACATATAACTACTGGGAGAGGGTATGTGCAACCGAAAATGTTGTTGCAATCAAATGTGCATCCTTCAACCGCTATACAACTCTTGATGTTGTGAGGGCGATTGCAATGTCGGACAGATGTGATGACATAACCTTGTATACGGGAAATGACGATAATATTGTTATTGACCTTTTGACAAAGTATAAGTTCGAAAAAGGCGGAAAGGCCGTTGAAAAATGTTTTGACGGTGGACTTCTGGGACATTGGTCAGTGTGGACAAAAAAAGCAGTTGAGATTTTTGAAAAGACAAGAGACGAAAAGGAAAAAGATTCAATCTCCGCAGAAATGCTAACCCTTGCGGCAGAAGTAACCGATACCAATAGTGCATTTTTTGATACGGCACACACCTTTGCAGGATGCATAGCAGGACTTCACGAGATTCTTCGCAGACAGGGCTTGATGAAAAATATATACTGCATAAATCCCGAGGAAGGCTTATCGAAAGGTCAGCTTGAAGAGCTTGACAGAGTTCAGAAAATGTATCCTCATCTCAGTGATGATGAGTTTATAAAAAATAATATAGAAAAATGGAAGAAAAATATTGATTGCTAAATAGCAGGGTCAGGCAGAGTGTTTCTGAAATAAAAAATTCTGTTCACAAAAAAATTCCTGAACACTTTGCCTTGTCCTATATATTTTTCAGATAAGCATATAAATTTTGAAAACTAAATGAAAGGACAAGAATTATGAAAATTATAAATTCTTCGATTGTATATGAAAACCCTTTGCCACAGCTTCGAAGCAGACAGGATTTCTTCCCGTTTGTTTGCGAATTGAATGATGGGACACTAGCTATGGTGCACGTAATTGGCGAGGCTTTTGAAAGTGTAGACAGTTCGAGCTATATTTCATTCAGCGAGGATGGTGGAAAGACCTGGAGTGCTCCTGAACTTATGTTTGATTTGAGCGGATATGATGTACCTATAACCGATTATGCAAAGGCAATATGTATTCCCGATGGCAGACTTTTGGCAGTCGGCTATGCATATCTTCGTGAAAATCCCGATTATCCCATAGGTAATCCCCAAAATGGTGGAGTTCTTGATGACTTTGTGTTTTGGTCAATCTCGGAAGACGATGGCAAAACCTGGAGCAAGCCCAGTCATATCGAATGTGCATGGGGACCTCATGTAGAGGCGTCAGCTCCTATAACCGTACTCAAAGATGGTACTTGGATTACTCCTATCACAGGTTTTCCTGACTGGGAAGGTAAATCTCACGGAAAAATGTGCGGAAGAGCCCTTCGATCTGAGGATGAGGGAAAGACTTGGAACGACGATGCAATCTGTATGGAATTTGAGGGTAATAACGTCACCTGCTATGAACAGAGAATGTGTCAGCTTGAATCGGGTGCGATAATCAATATTGGCTGGAACGAAAATGTTGAAACCGGTGAAAGATATGACAATCACTATACCGTATCTTATGACAACGGCAAAACCTGGTCAAAGCCTCAAAGTACAGGTATACGAGGTCAAGCATCTTCGGTTTGTGCAATCGGCGGTGAAAAGCTTCTTGCTCTTCATGCGGTGCGCCGTGATACCGACAGACCCGGAATTTATGCTTGCGTTGTGGATTTTTCAGACAAAACATGGAATATCGTTGAAAAGGAAGTCGTATGGGAACCTGCAACACCAATGATAAAAGACAAGAAAATGGCTGAAATTTTCTCTTTCCTGAAATTCGGTCAGCCTGGTGCAACACTCCTTTCAGACGGAAATATTATGATGTCTCACTGGTTTGCAGAACAGGGACAGTATATGGTTGCGGCAACCAGAATTGAAATATAGATTCTGATTTTTATTGGCTATATATGAAATGAGGACAGAATATGAGAATTTATGAAAGACTTGACAAAATAAATGAAAACAGAGAACCGCAAAGGGCGTACTACATACCTTATGATTCTTTGGAAAAAGCACTTTGCGGCAAAAAAGAAGAATCAAAATTTTATCGTCTTCTAAATGGAGAATGGAATTTTAAATATTATGAGTCAGAATTTGATATTCCTGACAAAGTAGAGGATTGGGATAAAATTCCTGTTCCGTCTTGCTGGCAGATGCATGGCTATGACAAAATCGGATATACCAATGTTAACTATCCGTTTCCCGTTGACCCACCATATGTTCCTGATATAAATCCTGTGGGTGTGTATAACACAAGTTTTTTAATTGACGGTGAGTGGGGAAAGAGAAAAACATATATAGTTTTTGAGGGCGTA
>JAZNLK010000065.1:0-3186 GCA_045579055.1 Clostridia bacterium | reverse complement strand
GTGAAGTGCAATCTGTCAGAACTTCACCCAAATATTGAAATCAGCACAGAACTGAACCTCGGCGGACACAAATTCTCACCGCAGATTGGCGGAGACGGAAGACTTGTTCCAAAGCCCGATATTTGGGATATAACGGATTATACAGTAATGGAGGATTAACGGTATGAGTTATATTGGTATTTGGAAATTTCATTCAATAGGTGTTATAAATGATGGTGACGAATTGGCTTATCTCAATGCGGAAGAATATATAAACTCCCCTATGCTTTATATTGATGAAACGGACGAAGAGGCTGTCGAAGATGAAATTAAAGAAAGAAAGCAGATAATCGGGGCTTGCATAGAAGTCTGCGAGGACAACAAAGTATATATGCTTATGCCGCTCCCCGAAGGTGTCAGCCAAGAGGATGTTGATGCGGCGGTTGCTGAGGGTCAGATTTCCTTGCGGAATGGAATGCTCTGCGGCGGCGTAATGCCTTGGGAAGAACGGGACGGAAAGCTTTGGCTTGATACCGGTATAGAAGGCGAAACCTTTGGAGAAAAAGCGGACACGTGGACTTGTGCCATTGATGACGAGGGCTTCTTTACCTTTATGACAACAAGATATATTAAGGAGGGTTAGTGATGGGATTGTTTGATTCTTTAAAGCGTGCTGCTGAATCCACTATCAAGCGTGAGGCATCAACGGCGGCGAATAAGGCAGTAACCAACACTGTAAATTCAGTTGGAAAAGGAAAAAACAGCACAGAACGATTCACTTTTTCGTTTATCCCGAAAAACGCAAGCGAGTTGCAGTCTCTTCCTGAGTCGAAACTGGATTCGCCTTTCAAAACAGCAGCACTTACGATGCTTGTGCTTTGCAATTTTTCTGAGAATCAGGAAGAAACTTTTGCAATGCTGGATTTCTTGAAAGGTCCCGAAAATGTGAGTCCTTATGAGAAACAGTTTATTAAAGAACGGCTCACCGGTAAATACTATATACCTTTTTCGTATTTTGCGGGTGCCACACCGGAAAACGGATATGCACCCTCTGACCCATTCACTATTGAAGTGTTTGAAAATCCCTATTCCTTTGATAATGAAAATTGGGCAACCCTTTGGGTAAAGAGTGGCGGTGCTGACAATATGCGTTCAATTAAACTTCGCAAAAAGCCCTCAACGGGGCAGTGGTTTTTGAACGACATTCAATGTCTGTCGGAAATCAGAGTTCCCGTAGCTGAAGATCCGTGGGCATAAAAGAAATCTGATGGTTCTATTATACTGAAAGGGTGAAAAGAAAATGAAAAAAATCATAAGTATTTTACTTGCTTTTGTAATGTTGCTTTCCTGTATCGGAATAATAGCAGTTTCTGCAGATGCAGAATATGTAGAAGTAAGTACAGTCGAGGACTTTAAAGATGTTTTAGAGAGTGACGGAGATAAGAATATTATTGTAACGCGTGACATTATTTACACTTGTCAGGTAAATGATGTAGGCAGTTACTGGATAACTCTTGGCAGTGGTGAAAAGACATTGAATTTAAACGGAAAATCTGTTGAGCTTAATGCTGAAACAGGTGTGGAAACCACTATGATAAGAGTGTCAAATGGTGCCTCTCTTATTATCAACGACACAAGCGGAGATGATTCTGGTAAATTGTTCTGCTATGGAAGAATGGAAACACCCAGAACTGATATGGGTCCAAGATATTTTAACGATACTGTAAAACACAGAAATGTCCTGGAGGTTGACGGTGGTACTGTAACAGTAAATGGCGGTACTTTAGAAGCGGGACGCTCTAAAAAACAGTGGATATATGACGGCAGAGATGTGTACGATTTAAGACACCTGCTAGATTATACTATACAGTTCGGAGTTCTGGGATTGGCAATCGGTGCAAGATTCGACGGATATGCATGGCAGCAGGTAAACGGCGACTGTATCACAGTAAAAGATGGAAGTCTTTTGATAAACGATGGTATTTTCCTCGGCAGAGGTTTTTCAAGTCTTGAAACATATGTCAAAGATAACGATAACGATGTGGACGTTGAATTTGGACGCTCTGCGTGCTTAAGACTTCTGGGCGGTAACACAAACATCAACGGCGGTACCTTCTGGGGCAGAGGAAATGCCGATGTTCTCGGTGCTTCGAAGAATGCCAAGGTATTGGTAAAGAGCGGAACCTTCAGCACCAATCACCTGCGTGTTTTATTGGTTCCGACCATAAATGTTACACTGACCGGTTATTGGGAACCCTATGTTATAGGACACGCTCAAAGATATGGCTACAAGTACCATCCTGCATCCGAGGTAGGAAGTGTAAGACTTACTTCTGATATGCTTGACCCGCAGAGAAATACAGCAGAGCTTAACGGTGAAACCTTACCTGTAAGCGAATGGTCAAAACTTAACGCCACAGGAAATGACGGCTCGGCTACAGTTGTTGTAACACACCATATGTCAAACGCCGACAGAAGAAATTTTATGTCGGGCAGAGATGCCAGAAAAGAAATATCAAATCTTAATATCGATGGCACAAATGCTTACGGTATGACACTTTCTCCTGACATACTTTCCTGCGGTGCAGAGGGGGTAAGAAGCATTTCTGTCGAATGGTATCATAATGATGAGCCTTGTGATGATGAAACAACAATGGTTGCAGGAAAATATCAGGCAAAGGTTGAGGTAATACTTGACAGAGACCATATCTTCTCAAATTCACCTAACTTTACCATTATGGGCGACAGAGTAAGCGATTATGAACTTTCTTCCACTAAAAAAACCGTGATACTTTGGTCAAAGGTTTATAACTTAGAGTGCAATCACTCATATAATGAGGACGAATATCTCCGCTTTGACAGCGATAAGCATTTTATGCAGTGTTCGGTCTGCAACAAGGTGCTTATCGACGAAGAGCACTACTTTGACAACGGAGAAGCTGTTGACGGTGCGATAGTATATAAGTGTCGTGGATGTGACTTTTCATATGGTGAGGCTGATGACGGTAAAGTCAGAATAGATTATTTAAACATCAATATCCCAAACCCTAAGACAGGATATTCACCTGAGTACTTCGGTTTAATAAGCGGCGAGGGAGTAAGCTTTGCAAACGGCGGAGATGAATTTACAAAGAACGGTATCCGCTGGGGACTTTATGCGAACGATTTCGGTGTTGGCGAAAATGACCTTTTCGCAAGCGGTATGGG
>JAZNLK010000064.1:0-4696 GCA_045579055.1 Clostridia bacterium | reverse complement strand
TTGTCAGCGGTTGTTTTTGCGACAACCTTTGGTGTATCTGCATATGCCGAAGATCCCATATACGGAACAGTAGCTGTTGAAGCGCAGATAGCTGAAGAGTATGAGATTGTTTATGAAAATTACTTCGATACCGAAGCTGATTTTACCAAATATTACAATAAGGCAGACAGTGATTACCCCATTTATCCCAATATGGGAACCCAAAAGGGTGGCGGCGGTGTCAAGTTCACATGGGGTTCTGACTTTAATGCCCAATTCGGTTCTTTTGGCGGTTCTCAAAGCGGAACAATGATAAGAAGCTATAACGGTGACAGTAAAAATCATTCAAAAGGGTTTTGGTTTGACCTTGACAAGGTTCTTGAAGATAACGGACCGGGAACATATAAATTTTCATTCCGTGCAACAGCAAAGTCAGGTCACGGACTTGTGGAGGGGTGTCTCAATACCCTTGAAAATCAGTCTGATTTGGGCAAGCTCTTGTGGAATGTGGAATCGGAATGGGGAACACCCGAAGGTGAGGACGTTGTTGGAGGTGTAAACATCGGCGGACACGTTCTTTGCAGAAGATGGGATGAAAGCGGTGATATTAACCAACAGGTTTTTGAAAGTATTACATATATTCCTGAGAACGCAGAGCATCTGAGATTCCTCTTTGGTGGTTCGGTTGATTATGATTCTGTCAGAACCGTTGGTGGAAGCGGATGGAATCCCATTGCTATGGACGATTTGGTTATATACAAGAAAAAAGACAGCGCAAGCCTTGGTTGGCTCAATCTGAAATCCAATGTGGTCTCGGTTGACGGAGGCGAACATTCGGGAAGACTGATTGCGGCATTATATAATGACAAAAATGCTCTTGTGAGCACCGATATTTCCGATGAAACAACAATCGGCGCAGAAACGGTTGAAATCACATCATCACTTGATATATCGGACGGCTATGATGAAACATATGCCGTAAAGGTGTTCTTTGCGGATGTTTCAGGACATATTGTTCCTTATGGAATTTCATACGACCCCACAGCGTCGTTGTTTCCGAACTATAATTTTGAAACACCGTTTAACGACAGCTATAGAATGCTGAAGTATTCCGAACCGGTAAATATTTCTTCTGATGCTGTATATACGGGCGAGAAGGGTGTGAAACTTGCTCTTGATACCGGTGCAACGTATTTTTCGGTTGGCGAAGGTGAAGTTCTGACCAAAGACGGAGTATCGGCATCTTCCACAGCTCTTGCAAAGACTGTTTGGGAAAATGGGGCAGGAATATACAGAATTTCATTTATGGCAAAAACTACGGGTGATGATGCAACTGTCAAGGCGGAAGTCAGAAGACATATTTTCTCCACCTCAAAGCAGGATGCCGTTGGCGGAAACGGAAGCATTGAGGTTACACCCCATACATACAGCAATACACAGATGATAACATCCGACTGGAACGAAATTCAGCTTGATGTTGAAATTGTTCCCATGACACCTTGGGGCGGAGCTGATGAATATGTTTCATACAGAAGAAACAACTATCCCTTGAAGTTGGTTATAAACGGAAATGGTTCGGTTTATATTGATGATTTAAAGGTTGAAAAAGTTTTGGATTAGCAAGGAGGAGGAACGATGAAGAAAGCGATTGCAGCAATACTTCTTTCGGTGTTGGTGTTGACGATAGCATTACCATGTACAGGTGCGGCACCCATTGAGGTTGAATTTGAAGATACTTCAATGGGACTTAGCTTATATCCGTTTATGCAGAACGGAACATTGATGGTTCCCCTTCGGGAAATGGCAGAAAACCTCAATTTTCTTGTTGTTTGGGATGAAACTGAAAATGCGGCTAATCTTTTGAAGGTGAATCAGGAAGCGAAGATTTATGCAGATTCAGACAAGAGTTTTATTAACGGCGAAGAATTCAGACTTCCTTGCGAGACGAAGGTTCTTAACGGAAGTATGTATTGTCCGTTGGCATTTATAAAGGAAATTTCGGGCTTGCAGTTTGCGTGGGATTATAATGAAAAAGTTCTCACGCTTCTGGCAAATTCTTCTGAGTTTAATGCTTTCAGTTTTGCAAAGAAGGAAACAAAGAAGAGAATAGTTATCAAAAATCCTCTGGATCCGTCAAAGTATGTTTCGGTCGAAGCGGCAGGAGCATATGCGTGCTACTCTTCAACAGAGGATGTTTATGTAACGGAAGAAAGTATAGTTCAGGAATGCAAGAGCCCCGGGAACGGTGCGTGGGCATATGCCAAGTATGACACCAAGGAACTGAAATCAGTTCTGGCACAGATGAAATCTCAGTGTGAAGTGAGATTCTGGGCAAAGACAAATTCCGAAGAGGGTAACAGCGTGTTCTTTACCGTGAAATCGGGCGGACCTGCAATATCTTATACAGTGGATATTGATAAAGAATGGAAGGAATATTCGGTTGTTCTTGATTGGAATCCGCAGATTGATGCTCAGTCTGCATATGCACTCATCGGTATGAAGCGAAATGCGGCAGGCGAAAAGGTATACATAGACGGTTTGTCAATTAATCCGGTAGAGTAGAAAGGAAAAGCATATGATTAAAAAATATTTATTTACTGTGCTGACAGTTTTACTTTTGCTGACAGTATTTTCATCGGCTGTTTTTGCAAGTCCGAATGTTGTTGTCACAAATACCGGACTTGCCCTGCTTATTGGTGACACTGAGGTGAGACCCGGCAGTTCGGTGATTGTGCAGGTTGTGCCCAAGGGCGAAGGTTCAATAACACCTGACGGAAAAATCAATGGTTATGTGAATGAAACCGTGATTCAGCCTGACGGTTCATATAAGCTTTTGTTCTCCTTGACGGGATTATATGAAACCGGACGTGAGTATGAGTGCCATATAGACCTGGCAGGAAAGGAGTATTTTCTCATTCCTCTTAAAGAGGGAAGCTTGATTGAGGTCAGCACAAAGAATTATGACCGTGACACAAAAGCAATTACAATTTCCGGTTCACTTTGGGACAGCAGTTCTTATGGTACAGAGCTTACACTATCAGTCAATGACTTTCAAAAAACTGTTCAGTCAACAGCGGACGGAGATTTTGAATTTATTTTTACAATGACAGAGGCAGGTATAACCGAATTTGGCACATGTAATTTTATGATTGCATATGCGGACGATGCATCAAGCTATTGTGAGGACAGTATAGAATTGCCCGATGTTGATGGGGTTCTCGGAAAAATAAAAGATAATTTAAAAAGTTCAGATGGACTTGAAGAAATTCTCACCGATGCGGCAAATTTGCAGACCCTAGGTTTTGATTCATCGGTTATCTACGGAGACTGCGAGCTTTCGGAACTGTCAGGAAGCGATTTCTTCAAAAAATTTGCAAAAACAGATATAAAAACAGACAAGGTATCAAGTCTTGCAAGCAGTATTAAGACAGCTTATGCATTATACAGTATGGAAGAAAATCCTTCCGACAGAAATCTCAGAAGATGTCTTGAACTCTTTGAACTAGATGAAGACGATGAATTCACGGCGATTTATGAAGGTTTCAATGATGATACAGAGCCTGAATATTTGTTTGACCTCTGGAAAGAGACAAGCTTTGTCAGAATTGAGGATGCGAAAGAGTTTTATAAAGATGCAGTTCTGCTCACAAAGTTGAATACGGCAGAAGCGTGGAGCGATTTGATGCTTTTCTCAAATGAAAAATATGAGCTTTTGGGTGTTAAAAAACAGACCTCGGCTGAATTCTGGCAAAGTCTTATAAAAAAATCACCTTTTGATTCGGTTTCTGACTTTAAAAAAGAGTTTGAGGAAGCTTTGGAAAGCAAAGACAAGAAGCCATCATCGGGTGGTGGCTCCGGCGGCGGAGGCGGCGGATTCAGTTTGGTCGGTACTAACGTTAAGCCTGTTCCCGAACAGCCTACAGTCAATGAGTCAAAGTCGATTTTTGGTGATGTGAGCAAAGATCACTGGGCGTCGGAAGCTGTTGAGAAGCTGTATGAGTTGGGAATTATCAGCGGCAAGGCTGAAGGAATATTTGCCCCTGATGATTTGATAACCAGAGCAGAAGTTGCAAAGTTAATGTGTACATCTGCCGGAATAAATGAAATTAATGTTACAAACAGTAATTTCCGTGATGTGGACAAAAACCACTGGGCGATGGGTTATATTGAAGCGGCGTTTGTAAAGGGCCTGGTGAACGGAAAAGGCAACGGAAACTTCGGTCCTGCTGAATGTACCACAAGAGAAGATATGGCTGTTTTTTGTTACAGATTGTTGAAGACAATCAAGCCTGAATACAAGGTTGTGGAATACACAAAAGAGGATTTGACTTTTGCTGATTCGGACGAGATTGCCGATTATGCAATTGAGGCTGTTGCGGCAATGTCAAAGCTTGGTGTTATAAATGGCAAGGGCGAAAATAAATTTGATCCCAAGTCATATTGCACAAGGGCAGAAGCTGCAAAGATATTTTTCGGAGTTCTTCAGTAGTTCGCAGTTAACGGAGGTGATTTTTGGTGAAAAGAAAATTTAAAGATATTACAAAAAAGGCACTTGCGGTTTTTTGCGTATTTGCTATACTTCTGGGCACTGTTTCCTTTGCGGAGGCACAGGACGATGCTGTTTCAGAATTCAGTGATGAAGAGCTTTATGCAATTGAGCTTCTGAATGTTATTGGCGTGTATGACGGTGTTGATTCCATTTCGGGTAAAGATGCTT
>JAZNLK010000063.1:0-9186 GCA_045579055.1 Clostridia bacterium | reverse complement strand
GGCTCTACCTTCAAAGGCCCCTTTCACGTGCCCAGGTGTCTGATTATGCTCGACAGAATGCTGGCAAATCTTGAAGGAGGTAGGGAAGATAATGAATAAATATAAAGGAATTTTTCCTGCGTTTTATGCTTGCTATGACGAAAAGGGTGAAGTTAGTCCCGAAGGCGTTCAGGCTTTGACTAAGTATTTTGTTGAAAAGGGCGTTAAAGGTGTTTATGTGGGCGGTTCATCCGGCGAGTGTATTTACCAGAGTGTTGAGGACAGAAAGATTACACTTGAAAATGTTATGAAGGCGGCTGAAGGCAAACTGACTGTAATTGCACATGTTGCTTGCAACAACACAAAAGACAGTATGGAACTGGCAGCTCACGCTGAAAGCTTGGGGGTTGATGCAATTGCGGCAATTCCTCCGATTTATTTCAAGCTTCCTGCTCACGCAATTGCAAAGTACTGGAATGACATAAGCTCAGCGGCTCCCAATACCGATTTTGTTATTTACAACATTCCTCAGCTCGCAGGTGTTGCTTTGACACTTGACCTTTTTGCTGAAATGAGAAAGAACCCTAAAGTGATTGGCGTTAAGAACTCTTCAATGCCCGTTCAGGATATCCAGCAGTTCAAGCAGGAAGCTGGCGAAGACTATATTGTTTTCAATGGTCCTGACGAACAGTTTATCAGCGGTCTTGTTATTGGTGCTGAAGGCGGTATTGGCGGCACATACGGTGTTATGCCGGAATTGTTCCTGAAGATGGAAGAACTTGTTAAAGCAGGCAAGATGGCAGAAGCAAAAGAAATTCAGTATGCCGCAAATTCGGTTATTTATAAGATGTGTTCCGCACACGGCAATATGTATGCGGTAATCAAGGCGATTATCAAGATTAACGAAGGTATTGACATCGGCGGCGTGAGACTTCCTCTTGCAGCTTTGACCGATGCTGATATGGCGATTGTTGAGGAAGCGGCAAAGATGGTTCGTGACGCAAAAGCCAAGTATCTTTAATAAATAATATGTAGGAGGAAATGTGAAATGAGCGAAAATATTAACAATGAAATTTTTGATGAAGAAATGGAAGAAGTGATTATTCTTACCGATGAAGACGGAAACGAACTGGAATTTGAGTATGTGGATTCGTTCGATTATGAAGGTGAAGAATATGCAGTTCTCCTTCCTGTTGATGAGAATGACCCTGAAATTGCAATTCTCAAGGTTGAAGAAACCGATGAACCTGATGTGGTTAATTACGTTGCGGTTGAAAGTGAAGATGCAATGAATGCGGTTTTTGAAATGTTCAAGGAAGAATATAAAGACGAATTCGATTTCGAAGATTAGTTTTCGATATTTCTTGTGCCCGGACAATTTGTCCGGGCTTTTTCTATTGAAAAAAACAAAAATATATGATAGAATTTTAAAAAAAGTACAACATTTAATGCACTTGGATTGTATTATATGCAGGAAGACAATAGGGGGTGGCTTTGGTGAGTGTTTCTGCGTTGCGTACGGACGAAGAAATCACTCGGATATACGAAAAATTTGTGGATACTGTTTATAAGGTCTGTTTTGTGTTGCTAAAAAATGTTTCAGAAACTGAAGATGCTACCCAAAATGTCTTTGTCAAGTTTATTCGTGACAAAAAAGTTTTTGATAGTGATGAACACATAAAGGCTTGGCTGATTGTGACGGCACGGAATGAGAGTTTGAATATGTTGAAGCATTGGTTCAGGTCAAAACGGACGGACAGTGAAGTTCTTGATAATATGACGTATAATGACGATGCGGAAGAAGGGGAGCTGCTTCGCAAGGTCTTTTCACTTGACGAAAAATTTAGGTTGCCAATTTATCTGTATTATTATGAGGGGTATTCCACAGCAGAGATATCTGAGATGTTGAACATAAAGCATTCAACAATCCGTACATATATGGCGAAAGGAAGAGAAAGATTGAAATTGATTCTGGAGGAGGAAGAACGTGAAACCTGACAAACTGAATAATGTTTTTGAAGCACTGTCTCCTTCTGAGGAGCAGAAAAAAAGAATGTTTGACAATATAATGTCGATGAGGGAAAAGCCGCAGAAAAACAAAAAAGTGATTTTTGCCAAATTTGCTTTGACGGCAAGTGTAGCGGCAGTTGTGGTGGCAATTGGTATAGGAAGTTTGTCGAATAAAACCGGGACAGCGGATAATCCACGGCAAAATGGTCAGACAATCGCTTTGAATCAGCCTGATGTTTCGAAGAACAATTCAACAGATGAACTGTATAATGAAGCTCTGGCTGAAAACGAAACAAATGAAAAAAGCAGGGAAAAAGTTTCACCTGTTAATGAAAGTGTTCTGATGGACACAGCTGGAGGCTTTGATTACACAGTGACATCTCAACCAAATGAAACAGCTTTGGGCAGTGTGACATCAGAAGATGCCGTTGAGCTTTCTGAAGAGATTTTTGAGACTGAAGCCACGATGCAGGAAAGCGTTCCTGCACCATCACAACCTGAACCTGAATCCGGGGGTGAACAGTTGGAAGCTTCTGCAGACGTTGACAATGAGTCGGTGAGCGAAGATAATATTCTTTTGGATGATGAGGAGCTGTCTATGGTGACAGTTTCCGGAAGTAGTTCAGGTGGTGGAGCCGGCGGTGGCGGTGGCGGAGTAGCTGCCAAAGAAAACTCGGTGAAATCTGAATATCTTCGTGATTATCCAGAATTTGCACAACATTTTCCGAATTATGTGGCAGATGGATTTATGTTTTATAAAATGTCGGTTGGGGATGAATTCCATAGCACGTTTTTAAATTCGGAAGGAAAAAAAATAACCGTTACCGTTGCTCAAAAAGCTTTTGCGGAGGTTATAACCCCTGAACAAATTGAAACGGTCATACAAGACGGAGTTGCGTCTTTTGCTCTCCAATGTGGTGAGTATTATGTGACGTATTATGCTGAAACAGAAAATGCTGATGAACTGCACACAATGGCGGTATCGTCGGAATATTTTAAGTAAAGGAGAATGTATATGAAAAAGATTTTTTGTTGTTTATTGGTTTTTGTGATTTTAACATCGGGATTAACGGTTTTTGCTGACAGCGAAACCTCGCAGGAAATGGAAAAAATACTTTCTTGCGTTAAGCAAAAAGTCGATATTCCTGAAAAACTAACCGAGTTTACACCCTACACAACCGAAATTCTGCCAACAGGCGAGACGGAATATAACTTTTTATGGCAAGATACAGACGGAAATGCGCACATGGAAGTTTCTTGCAATGGTGATGGGCGAATAAAGAGATATTATTTTTATGACAATTCCCTGAAGTCAGACAAGAAACTGAGTGTTTTGTCAAAAAATGATATTCTTGACTTCGCAGAGCAGTTTTTGAAAAAAACACTTCCGGAGTCCTTTGAGAATGAAAATGATATTCTGGTATTTGAGCAGGAAATGTGGAGTGTTAACAATCTGAACTATAACCTTAGATACATAAGAATGCGTGACGGAATCAAGGTGAAGGACAATGATGTTTCGCTTTATATTACGGTTTGTGATGATGTTCCCTATGTGAGAAGTATGTCAACCTATCTTGATTTTGAAACGGAATTCAGTGATGTTCCCGGTGACCTTGAAGGCTATGTTCAGAAGTATATGGAAGCTTTCCCTGTTGAACTTATATATCAGGATGAGGTTCAGTCATATTGGAAAAATGAGAATACGGATGAGACTGTGAAAACGGTTCTGGTGTATCGCCACAAGGATAATAATGCAGGTTATATTCTGGCGTCAAATGGTGAAATTGCAGAAGAAGATGCTTATGATTTGTATGGCGGAAGCGGTGGAGGAGTGACGAATGAGAAGTTTGAATCTTCGGCAGACACAGCACTGCGACAGGAATTTACCGAACAGGAACTTGCAGAGCTTGATAAGATAAAAACTGTTATTTCCAAAGAAAAAGCAAGTGAAATACTAAAAAAGTTACCGCATATCAATTGGAACAGTTCATTGGAGATAAATGTGTATGAAATTCGTCGTGCCGGTGAAAAATATATGGTCTTTACTGAGTTCAGAAATGAAGACAAAGATAGAACTGTTTATGCAACTTTTGATGGCGAAACAGGCGAATTGATTGACTTGTATAACCGTGTTCCATATCCTCAGGATGAAGGCGAATTGGCGGACGTTCAGAAAACAAATATTGAACGGAAGATTGATGAGTTTTTGAAGGTTGCTTCACCCGAAAAACTGAAGAACAACTTTACATTGCAGTCAACTGATGTTCAGGGCAAAAGAGTGTACCGCGATTATGACCGCAATGTGTCAGGCATCAGATATATAAGTGATGGGGTTATGGTTGAATATGATGCAGAAGCTGACGTGATTGTGACTTACCGTATGGACTATGAAGAAAACAGTGAGTTTAAGAAACCTGACGGAATTATTTCAGACACAGAAGCATATGCAAAAATTCTGGAATATTCACCCTTGGAACTTTTGTATGTGAGAGTTGATGGTGAATATAAGGTCTGCTACACCGTAAGTGAATACGGCACAGAGGTGGATGCCTTCACCGGTGAAAAATACAATCCTTATGGCAGGGCGGAAAACGGAGGAGAATATAAATATTCTGACCTTGAAGGACATTGGGCGAAAGATAAGATAATGAAGCTGGCTGAAGCCCAGATTGGTCTTGAAGGAGAAAAATTCAATCCTGATGAACCTATTACACAGTTTGATTTGCTCCGATTGTTTGCGGCGGGTATATGGCACAATGGATATCTGGATTATGACGAAGATGAGCTTTATGAAGAGTTTGTTTATTCTGAAATTATAAGTGCTGATGAAAAAAATCCTGATTCAACGGTTAAACGTGAAGATGCTTTTGTATATATGATAAGACTTGAAGGTCTTGAGGATGTGGCAAAGCTCAGCGAAATATTCAAGGTTGAGTACAAGGATGGAAATCAGATAAGCGAAGGCAAAGTCGGTTATCCTGCAATTCTCACCGGAATGGGAATTATCTGCGGAAATGGCGGTGAGGTGAGACCTCAGGCTGCCATAACAAGAGCAGAAGCCGCTGTTATGATATACAACTATATGATAAAATAATATTTGGATATTAAGCGAAAAAAGAACTCCACAGTGATGTGAAGTTCTTTTTTTTCTTATAGGTCGAGCCTATTATTTCTTGTTCTTTTTGTTCTTGCTGTTTGCAATCTTGTTTGCTTTTGCGGTTGCTGAAGTATCCTTCCAGGTTGCCCACAGTGAGCCTGCGAGGCAGATTGAAGAATATGTTCCGATTAGAATACCGATGATGATGGGAAGAGCAAAAACCTTGATTGATTCAACACCCATAATATAAACCATACCGATTGTAAGAAGTGTGGTTACTGTTGTATTGATTGAACGGGTAATGGTCTGATTTATGCTCTTGTTTGTAATCTCGGTGAAGGATTCCTTCTTTGCGTGACGTGAATTTTCACGAATGCGGTCAAAGACAATAATTGTTGCATTGATTGAATAACCGAGAACCGTCAGAACTGCTGCAATGAAGTTTGTGTCAATTGCGATACGGAAAATGGAGTAAATACCGCAAAGGATAAGAACGTCGTGAACCAATGCTAAAACTGCACAAGCACCTGATGTCAGTTCAAATCTGAATGTAACATAAATGAGAATTGCGATTGCTGCAAGAATTGACATCCAGATTGCACTCTTTGCAAGCTCAATACCTGTTGAAGGAAGAACTTTTTCACGACCGATAACTGTTGCAGAACCGTACTTTTCAGTTAACTTCGTTGTCATTTCAGCAATCTTTGTGTCACTGAAGTTGTTTCTGTCAGTATCGTTGTTCAGACCTTCTGCAAAAGCAAACTTAATGATAACTTCATTGTTTGTTGACTTCTGAACAGAAGAAGGCTTTTGGTTTGAACCGAGAACTTCCGAAGCGATTTTCTCAACTTCTTCGGAGTTGAAGTCAGAGCCGAGCTTGAAGGTTACAACTGAACCGCCTGCAAAGTCTGTGTCGAGGTTGAATCCTTGAATCAAAAGAGAAGCAATACTTGCTATCACGAGTATTCCGGAAATAATAAAGAATATCTTTTTGCGACCTGTAATATTAAGCATTGTTTGCACCCTCCTTTGTCTTTTTAGTATTGATGCCGTAGAGCCAGAGGTTCTTGATGTTCATACCGATTGTCTGTCTGAGCAAGAACTTTGTAAGGAAAATTGCTGTGAACATGCTGACAACAACACCGATGAAAAGTGTCTGTCCGAAGCCGGCAATTGAACCTGTTCCGAATCTCCAGAGGATAACGGCAGCGATAAGTGTTGTGATGTTTGAGTCAATAATTGCCGCAAATGCTCTCTTGAAGCCGGAATCAACCGCTGTACGAGCTGTTTTTCCTATGCGCAGTTCTTCTTTGATACGTTCAAAGATAACAACGTTTGCGTCAACTGCCATACCCACGGAAAGGATAATACCTGCAATACCGGGAAGGGTCAGGTTGACATTGAGGTTTGCGAGAACTATGCCCACAATTGACATATATGCTGTTAGGGCAACACATGCCAGCAGACCGGGAAGTCTGTAAAAGAGGAGCATGAAGAGCATAACCAACAAAATACCAATCATACCTGCAGTCAATGAAGTCTTAAGTGCGTTTTCACCAAGGGTTGCACTAACTGAACGGAGTTCAACCTGGTTAAGAGTGAAGGGCAACTGACCTGAACGGATGTTTGCTGCCAGAGCACTTGCTGATTCAGCAGTGAAGTTACCTGAAATGATGCAGGTTTCTTCTGTAATCTGAGTTTCAACGCGGGGCATTGAAAGGATTTCACCATCCATTACAATTGCGATAAAGTTCTGACCTTCAGGTGCTGATGCAGCTGCTGCCGTTGCAGAAGAGAACTTCTGAATACCACTTGAGTTGAGCTTTAATTCTACGTAGTTTTCGCTTCCGCCCAGCTGGCTTGTCTGACCATACTTAGCTGATGCTGTTTTGATGTCGGAACCTTCGAGAACCACGTTGCCGCTAGCATCCATAAACTGAAGCTGAGCAACCGCACCAAGTGTTTGTGCTGCTGCCATGGGATCCTTTTCGGAAGGGATTTCGATTCTGACTTTGTTGTCACCCTGACGTGTTACAACTGCTTCTGTGAGACCGAGACCACCGAGACGTGTTGTCATCATGCTTGCAACTGTATCCATCTGCTGATCTGTCGGATTTTCTGTAGCGGCTTCGAATACGATTACAGAGCCGCCCTTGAGGTCAAGACCCTGAACAATACTTTTTACACCGGTTGTTTCTTCTGAGTCGAGAATACCGGGGATTCTGAAAGAATCAGCAAAGTCGATTCCGTACAGTGCAACAAACAGAAGTGCAGCGATTACAAGCACTGTGGCTGTAAGTTTAATAATACTTCTTGACACTGTTTTTTCCTCCTTGTGTCGTGCCTGGAGACCAGGCGAATTTATGATATTTAATTATTTTTACAAATATACATACCAATCTATTATAGCTTTTTTTGCTTGATTAGTCAATAGTTTAGCGAAAGTTTTTGACATAAAAAAAGAAATTTCCTCATATGGAGGAAATTTCAGCAAAAAAGATTATAGTACATATTGTTCTTTCAGCTCATCAAGGGTATTATCGTCTGTGAACTCAGGGCAGTCTGCTTTGTGGAGTATCCAATACTCACAATGTTCAATGGTTTCATTTGGAGCTACGTTTTTAAGCTCACCGAGGGATTCACATTCAAGGAAGTTTCCACAGACATATGATTCAAAGGACATACCTCCGTCAGGATATGTTCCGTTTCTGACAACATCAAATTTTTTCACAAACAAATCTCCGTGATTGAAATACATTGCAAAACCGTGTTCTGAATTGATTCCCAGTTCGTATGCAGGAGCAATTTCGGGATTTTGTTTCATTGTTACATAGCGGTCGCCCCAGCTGATTCTGGAATCGGTCATCTTTGCATAAGGCCAGATGCCTATTATGCGATTATTGAGAAGCCCGGTGTCGGAAGCGGGTTGAGGAATAACTTCAAGTCCTCCCTGCGACATAACGCTCAGAGCCCAGATTGCAAATTTTATATCCCAGGCATTTTTGTTCGTGATTTTGTGACAAACCTTGACCTCTGACGAATCTGGTGCAAGAGTAACCGAAATCTCACATTGCACTTGGTTGATTTTTTGAGTTTTCTGGATGAAAGTTGCACCCTCGGGAAGCTGCCTGTATTCCACCGGGTCGTTATCTGCGTAATATGTTCTTGGAGATGCTTCGGGACTGGTCCAAAGCCTGTGACCACCGTACAGATACCAGGGACTTCCGTATGCGTCAACCACTTCGTCGGTGGTTTCGAGCCGGTTGATGTCTTCCCAGAAAATATTCTCGCCGTTGACAAAGGAATAGTTAATGATTCTGGGACCTACATCAACGGTAACGATGACTTTTATTATCCCGTTGGAAAGTTCAACGCATTTCCCAAAATTTTTGTATTGGATTTCTTTTAGTGTTATTTCAGACATTGAAAAAAGCTCCTTTTTGAAGTATCTTTATACAGTATACAACATCCGGGAGCAATTTTCAACAATTTTATCTTCGGCTTTGCCGTTTTGTGTTTATACCAACAATTCCGCCCACGGCACCGCAGATTATTCCGATACACAGAGCGGTCAAAGCACCTGATGTGAAGTTAACGGTTTGTGCCGCAAGATTTCCAAGGACACATAGAAGGACGGTGTAAAGAGTTCCGCACAGTGCCCCGAAAACAATGCCTTTGCTGTCAAAATGCCTGCCTGAAAGAAAACCGCAAAATAACACTCCAACAGCGGTTATAATGTTCACCAAAATGGATATAGTCTGATCTGAAAAGCTTTTGAAAGTTGCCGCAGCTGCTGTAATAAAGAGTAGAGCAACGGAGAGACAGTATGACATAAAAATTGCTTTAAACATAAACAGCAAACCTGATGAAAAGCCGGAACTGCCAGATTTTGCTGTTGTGGGTTGGATTGTTCTTGACAAAAAATTTCCTCCTCTTTTTGTTAATCTCAAAACAAGATATGATAAAAAGAAGAGGAATATGACAATGATGGTTTATTAGATTACAAACTGCCAGAACAAAGCGGCATCATTGCTCGCCGCAGGCGGCGGTCGTAGCACGAACGCTTTGTTTGTCCATGTGCGTTTCAGCCATCGGCTGAA
>JAZNLK010000062.1:0-3819 GCA_045579055.1 Clostridia bacterium | reverse complement strand
CGCCTCACGCAATTGGCTATGCTAATGAAAGCGGCATTCCCTTTGCGAGACCCTTCATCAAATATACTCCCACATGGCCCAGAAGCTTCACGCCAAAGCATCAGACCGACAGAGTTAAGATTGCAAGGATGAAGCAGGTTCCCATTCATGAGTTGATTGAAGACAAAAATCTGCTTTTTGTGGATGACTCAATTGTTCGTGGAACACAGCTGAAGGAAACGGTTGATTTTCTTTACAAGCATGGAGCAAAATCGGTGCATATGCGTTCAGCGTGTCCGCCCATTATGTACGGATGCAAATATCTGAATTTTACAAGCAGCAAAAACGAAATGGAGCTTATTGCTCGTCAGACCGTTATGGAGCTTGAAGGTGAGGAAGGCTTCAAGTATATTGAAGAGTACAGCGATGGAAGCACAGAGAGAGGTAAAAAGCTTCGTGAAAAAATCTGTAAGGATTTGGGTTTTGAATCCCTTGACTTCCAGTCCCTTGAAGGTGTTATCAAGGCAATTGGACTTGAACCTTGCAAGCTGTGTACCTATTGTTGGTCAGGTAAAGAATAGTATATAATTAAATTCATTTTTTGACATACAGAAAGGAAATTTTGAAATGGAAAAGAGCTTTAGTGAAAGTTATAAGGCTGCAGGCGTTGATATTACTGCAGGCTACAAGGCTGTTGAGCTTATGAAACAGCATATCGCAAGAACAGTTACAGCGGGTGCTGCATCGGATATCGGCGGTTTTGGCGGTCTTTTTGAAATGGATCTTACAGGAATTGAAAAGCCTGTTCTTGTCAGCGGTACTGACGGTGTTGGTACAAAGTTGAAAATGGCTTTCCTTATGGACAAGCATGACACGGTTGGTATTGACTGCGTTGCTATGTGCGTAAATGATATTATCTGCTGTGGTGCAAAGCCTTTGTTCTTCCTTGACTATATTGCAGTCGGCAAGAACTTTCCTGAAAAGGTAGCTCAGATTGTTTCCGGCGTTGCTGAAGGCTGTGTTCAGTCGGGATGTGCCCTTATCGGCGGAGAAACTGCTGAAATGCCCGGTTTCTACCCTGAGGATGAATATGATATGGCAGGCTTCTCGGTTGGTGTTGTTGACAAGAGCAAGGTTCTTGACAATAAGACAATCGCAGAAGGAGACGTTATTGTTGCACTTCCTTCCAGCGGTGTTCATTCAAACGGTTTTTCTTTGGTGAGAAAGGTGTTCGATGTTGAAAATGCTGACATCAAGGCTCCTCGTGCGGAACTGGGCGGCAAGTCTGTTGGCGAAACACTTCTCACTCCCACAAAGATTTATGTAAAGCCCATGCTTGCACTCTTTGAAGAGGTTAAAGTTAAGGCTGTTTCTCATATTACAGGCGGCGGCTTCTATGAAAATATTCCCAGAAGCATTCCCAAGGGCTTTGGTGCAAAAATCAGAAGAGACGATGTTCGTGTTCTCCCCATTTTTGACCTCATTGCAAAAGAGGGAAATATCCCCGAAAGAGATATGTTCAATACATTCAATATGGGTGTTGGTATGAGCGTGGTAGTTGCTAAGGAAGATGCTGAAAAGGCAGTTGAAATTCTGAAAGCCAATGGCGAAGATGCATACATCATCGGCGAAATCATCAAGAGTGACGAGGGTGTTGTTATATGCTAAAGAAAACAAGAATTGCAGTTCTGGTTTCCGGCGGTGGCACGAATCTTCAGGCTCTTATTGATGCCCAGAATGCAGGGATAATCAAAAGCGGTCAGATTGAACTTGTTATTTCAAATAATGCTGATGCTTATGCTCTCACACGTGCTCAGAACGCAGGGATTGATACCGCAGTAGTTTCCAAAAAGGAGCTTGGTGGCGACCAGAGAATTTTTGAAGAAACTCTCATTGAAGTTCTGATGAGCAAGGGGATTGAGCTGATAATCTTGGCCGGTTTTATGTGCATCTTGAGCGCAAGCTTCACATCAAAGTACGAAAAGAGAATCATCAACGTTCATCCGTCGTTGATTCCGTCCTTCTGCGGCAAGGGCTTCTATGGACTTCATGTTCATGAAACGGCTCTTGAATACGGCGTGAAGGTTACGGGTGCAACGGTGCATTATGTGAATGAAGTTCCCGATGGCGGTCAGATTATTCTCCAGAAGGGTGTTGAAATCAAGGACGGCGATACTCCCGAAATTCTTCAAAAGAGAGTTATGGAAGAAGCTGAATGGAAAATACTTCCCCAGGCGGCAGAAATGGTTTCTGCTGAGCTTGCAGAGTATATTTAGAAATATTGTCAGGGTTCTGCATCGATATGAGATTGCAATTGCGGCGAAAGATGCGGAATTCGGAAAGGATAAAAAATGGATATTTACAAGATTAATGATATGGGCGAGCTTATATGCGGCAACCCTTACGTTGGCAGAGGTATCGTTCTTGGCAAGAGTGAAGACGGTGAAAATGCAGTTGTTGCATATTTTATTATGGGTAGATCTGAAAACAGCCGCAACCGTGTTTTTGTGGAAGACGGCAGTGAGGTTATTATCTATCCCTTTGATGAATCAAAGGTTGAAGACCCCAGCTTGATTATCTATTCACCAATCAGAAAATTTGAAAATAAGCTGGTTGCAACAAACGGTGACCAGACTGACACAGTTATTGAGTTCCTTGAAAAGGGCAAGACCTTTGAGGAAGCTCTTGATACGCGTTGTTTCGAGCCTGACGGGCCCAACTGGACGCCCAGAATCAGCGGTATGATTACTTTTGATGAAAACGACTTCTCATACAAAATGAGCATCCTCAAGAGTGCTGATGCCGAAGGTACAGAGTGCAATAGATTTACATATTCATATAAGGCTTTGAAGGGACTTGGTCACTTCATCCATACTTATGTTTGTGACGGAAACCCCATTCCCACATTCCAGGGCGAGCCGGAACGCGTTGCTATCCCCAACGATATTGACGAGTTCACCGACAAAATTTGGGATAACCTCAATGAAAACAACAAGATTTCCTTGTATGTGAGATACATCAACCTGAAAACAGGCGAGGAAGTCAACAGAATGATAAACAAAAATGCGTAATGCCAACAGGAGTCACAAATGAGTGACTCCATTTGGTGTTTTTATAAGGAAAAGATAAATACATACAGAAAGGAAGTTTCAAAAATGAAAGAATTTGAACTGAAATACGGTTGTAATCCCAACCAGAAGCCTGCAAAAATTTTTATGAATGATGGAAGCGAGCTTCCAATTGAAATCCTCAGCGGAAACCCCGGCTACATCAATTTTCTTGATGCATTCAACAGCTGGCAGCTTGTGAAGGAACTGAAAGCGGCACTTGGTATGCCTGCGGCAACCTCCTTCAAGCACGTTTCACCAACATCTGCGGCAGTTGGCATCCCCATGGACGAGAATCTGAAGAAAGCTTGCTTTGTTGATGATATCGAAGGTCTTGACGAATCACCCCTTGCAACGGCTTATGCACGTGCAAGAGGAACAGACAGAATGTCATCCTTTGGCGACTGGATTGCACTTAGCGATGTATGTGATGTGACAACTGCAAAGCTCATCAAGAGAGAAGTTTCTGACGGTGTAATCGCTCCCGGTTATACAGACGAAGCACTTGAAATCCTCAAGAGCAAGAGAAACGGTAATTATAATATTGTAAAGATTGATGAAAATTATGTTCCTGCAGAACAGGAAGTCAAGATGGTATATGGCATCTCATTCGAGCAGGGCAGAAACAACTTTGAAATTAACAACGCTCTTCTTGAGAACATTGTTACCGCTAACAAGGAAATGCCTGACAGTGCAAAACGTGACCTTATAATATCACTTATCACACTTAAAT
>JAZNLK010000061.1:0-2307 GCA_045579055.1 Clostridia bacterium | reverse complement strand
GTTATTGCAGACGGAGAATACCACGATTATTACATTGATTTGACCAAAATCGGTACGTGGAAGGGTGAAATCAAGGCACTGAGATTTGACCCCATTGATACTGTAAACACATACTACATCAAAAAAATTGAATTTCTTAAGAAAAACGATAGCAAGAATCTCAATTTTTCAATAGACACTGCCGCTTATAAGGCAACAGAAAACACTTTTGAAATTGATGGTAACAATATATACCTTGCCGCAAATCCATCACAAGGCTTCTATGCGATGAATCAGTTCTACTATGAATGGAACAGATGGAACGGCACATTGCTTCTTAAGACTGGCAACGGTCATGAATTTAAGTTTGTTGTTGGAAGTGATAAGGCGGTTGTTGACGGAGCAGAAAAGACTCTTGACAAGGCTGTTGAGCTTTATGACGGTCTTGTTGTTCTCCCGCTGACATATATTTATGATGTTGCTGATTATGACTATAAGATTGACGGTAATACAGTAAAGGTCGAAATCAGAATGAAGGGCTATGAAGAAGCTCTTGCATCAAGAAAGATTAATGAGTTTGAGTTTAATCTTAACGGCGATACTGAAAACTGGTCTGTTTCAGGTGGTTCAGGTGTTGTTGAAAACGGATGCATCAAGATTCAGGCAATACACAACGGAACACGCTTTGACCCACAGATGCAGAACAGCAAATTTAATGCCGACACGCTGATGTATGACAAGATTGAGGTAAGAGTAAGACCTACATTCACGGGAACCGATACATCTGGCAGAGATATGACAATATATTTCTCAACGGATATAAACACAAAGCTTCGTGAGGCACAGACAGTTCATAGAAGCTATAAGGACTACACTCCCGATGCCGAAGGCTTCTATACAGTTACCTTTGATATGAAGGAAAATGAATTTTGGGTGGGTAATGCAAAGACAATTCGTTTCGACCCTGCAAATTGCGATGGTTACTTTGAAATAGACTATTTAAAGCTTATTGCAAATCCCGATTCACTTGCGAAGCTTGAACAGGCTCAGAAGGATGCCGAGGAGTATGAAAAGAATCTTAGAAAAGCTGATGACGGAGAACCTTTCTATATAAGAAATGCCGATGCTGAAGGCGCATATGGTCCCGAATATTCATCGGGTTCTACTTTGGTTTCAATTGTTGACGACGACCTTCGTCCCGGCAATAAGGCATTTCTTGTTACAACTACTGCAAAGGGTAAGTCGTGGTGTTACTTCATTGTTCCCACAAGGTTTAAGCCCGGCACAACCTATAAAGTTGACTTTGAGTACAGACTTATTGGTGATGTATCGGGGGGCGAAGCTAACAACATTCCGTTCTCTGTAAACTTCAGATATGCTGATTTTAATGCTGATGGCGGCATTGTTGACAGAAAGGATCATGCAAAAGGACCTTCGCCTCAGTCAAAGGCTTCAACCAAGGATGGATGGATCAAGTGCTCAATCACACATACGGTTGCTGCAAACTCACCCTCCAGATCAAATGACTACTTCTGCATTTTCACAGACCCTGTTGAAAGGGACGGAAATATATATAATCATCAGTACATGCTTGATAATTTTGTTGTAACTGTAGTAGAATAATAATTTGTTTTAATTCAAAGCCGTTTTGCTTAGTGCATTACGGCTTTTTTTGTGTACAAAACGACGAAAATATGGTTGACATTAAGTGGATGATGTGATAAAATATACTAAATAATGGTGTAATATGGATTTTTATATATTTAATCCACATTAGTTCCGGATTTGGGAGGCATATATGAAATCTTTCTTTAAGTTTATGTGTGTTTTGTGTGCTTTGTCTGCAATGTCAGTTGTTGCTTCGGCGGTTGATGAAGCTGATATATATGATAAGTCTTCAATATATGAACAGGGGATAGGAAAAGACTCGTATTCCGAAGCTTTGGGCGGCTTATTAGGTGAGGATAAAACTCTTGTTTCACCTGAAGTGAAAATTTCTGCTGACGAAACTATTGAGGTGCTGTCACGTATACATTCGCTCTATAACGGCACACAGATACCGAATGATTATTATGATTATGCAGTCCAGAACGGTATTGTTGATGAGGAAACTTATAATGGCTTCAGTGACGGAATTAAACGGTACGAGCTGTCTAAAATGATTGCTGATACGTTTCCTCTTGATTATTTTGACTGTATTAATGATGTTTCATACATTCCCGATGTGTCCTCTCAGGAAGAATTCTACGATGATGTTTTGATGCTTTACAATGCAGGTGTTTTCAGAGGTTGCGATGAATACGGTAATTTCTATGCATGGGACGATGT
>JAZNLK010000060.1:0-11288 GCA_045579055.1 Clostridia bacterium | reverse complement strand
GAGTCAACACACCGCAAGGTGTTTGACATACATTCGGTGGCAATAGCAAGAAGGTCACACCTGTTCCCATTCCGAACACAGTAGTTAAGCTTCTTAGCGCTGATGATACTTGGTGGGCAACCGCCCGGGAAAGTAGGACGTCGCCGGAACAAGCCGAAGTTAATCTTCGGCAAAATATTCCTCCTTAGCTCAGTCGGTAGAGCGCATGACTGTTAATCATGATGTCGCTGGTTCAAGCCCAGCAGGGGGAGCCATATGGCTCCGTGGTCAAGCGGTCAAGACACCGCCCTTTCACGGCGGTAACAGGGGTTCGATTCCCCTCGGAGTCACCAGATAAAAGAACGGTTATTTTGATATAATAACTGTTCTTTTATTTTTGTTTTTGATTTGCAATATTTGCAGGTGGAGGTATGTTTTATGAAAAAAAAGACTTTCCTTATACTTCTTATAATGTCTTTTTCTTTTTTGCTTACTTCAAATGTTTATGCAGAAGAAAAAGCAATTTGGCAAGATCCCGGCAATGTGGTTCTTTTGTGGGATTATGACGAAAACTATGAGTATAAGATTTTTAGAAGTACTTCAAGCGATGGAGAATTTGAATGCATTGGTTATTCAGAAAATGCTTCTTTTCGTGATAACACTGTCGTATACCCAAACATGTATTATTACAAAGTTGAAAAATTTGATTTGAATAGCCGTGAAATGAACAGCTCTGAACCTTTTGTTCCAATAGTCTCGCCGACAGATATATCTGCCGTCAATGTTATTATGTATCATAATTTTGTTTCTGATGAGGATGTAAAAAATGGTGTTGAGTTTGAAGAGTATTCTATAACTCCGCAAGATTTTGAGCAGGATTTAATATGGCTAAAAAATAATGGTTATATTACAATAACGTCTGATGATTTGATTCAACATCTGGAAGGAAAAAAGACTATTCCTTATAAAGCTGTTATTATCTCTATTGACGACGGTTCCTGGGGTGTTTATAAAAATGCTTGGCCATTACTGAAAAAGTATAATATGAAAGCAGATTTTAATATTATAGGTGCTCAGATTGATGCTACTTGGGAAGAACTTGATTCAGGTGAAACGAGAATTGGGAATTCGGCACCGTTCTGTACTTGGGAAGAAATTGTAGATATGTCTGAAAGCGGCGAAATTAATATCTGTTCACATACATATGGTTTGCATGTTTATGATAAAGAAAAACGTGTTGGTATGAGTATGATGCAGGGGGAAACTGCAGAGGATTTTTCAGATGTAGTTGAAAAAGACTATAAGTTGTCAGTAAAATGCATTGAAGGGTGGACAGGTAAAGTTCCTGAGACAGTTGCTTATCCTTATTCAAAGAGAAGCTCAGAAAGTGACCGAATTATTTTAAATAATACAGGATATAAGATTCTGATGGCAGGAGAAGGTGCAAGAGGAACTGTTGGAAATTATTTTGTGAAAGACTGTGATTTTTCAAATCAAATGACTCTTATGAGCAGGCCATGTAGAATGGATGGTAGTCCGATTGAAATCTATCTTGAAAGAATAGTTGAAAAAGATGGGCAAAATGGTGTTAATAAGCCGGTCGAATATATTTTTGCTAAAAATACAGATGAAATTGCCAAAGATTATCAAATATTTGACGATGTAAATATTGATGTTTGGTTTTCCGGCAGTGTGTATTATTCATATCTGAATGGTTTGATGAGAGGTGTTTCTGAACGTGATTTCGCACCAAATGGTGAAATAAGCAGAGCAATGGCGGCAACTCTATTGAATCGTCTTGCCGGAAATTTGAGTGCACAATCAGATTTGGAATTTTCTGATGGAAATGGGAGCGAATGGTGGTTTAACACTGCGAAATGGGCGGTAGAGAACAATATCCTTCCTTTTTGTGAAAACAATAGTTTTAAGCCCGATAATTCAATTAGTCGCCAGGAATTGGCACAGGCTATGTATAATTGCGGTGAACTTATGAATCTTGATATGTCAAAAAGAGCTAATATTGAAAAGTTTTTGGATGCAAAAACTATTTCGGTTGAATACAAAGAGGCTGTAAGCTGGGCCGTTGATAGCGGTATTTTTAATGGTAATGCCGACGGAACTTTTAATCCTACAGGGAATGTTACAAGAGCTGAGATGTCTATGATTCTTCGCAATTGGCTGAATAGGTAATAATTGCGACAAATCCAAAAATAAACGTAAAGAGTTTCACCTACTATTATTATAATAAATGTGGCGTGTTTTAGAAATAGTTTCCACAACAGCAAAGTACTTGCTGTTGTGGAATAGCGATTCTCGCTATTCCGACTGAAAACATTCGTTATAGCATAGATAAACAAGGAGGTCTAAATATGGGAAAAAAGAAAGCTTCAAAGAATGCAAAAAATAATAAAAAAGTTATTAAAAAAGATGATGTAGTTAAATTGGATGTTTCAAAAAAGATTACTGATGAATTAACTTCTGAAAAAGATGAAATTGTCGAAGTGAGTGTTGAAGAATCTGATAAGGTTAAGGAAAAGACGGAAAAAACAAAAATTTCTGATAAAAAAACTGATGAGAAATTAAAAAAATCGTCTTCCAAAGAAAAAAAGAACAAGGATTCAAAATCAGACAAGAAATCAGATAAGAAAAAGAATACTAAAGTTAATTTCGATAAATCAAATAAAGAAAAAAAGAACGCTGACAAAAAAGCGGAGAAGGAAGAAAAGAAAAAAATCAAAAAAAATGAAGCAAAGAAGAATGAGAAACTCATGATAAGCAAGGCTTGTTGGATTGGTAATATTTCTGCGGTTATTGTTGCTGTTGCTTTTATGATTTTTGAGGGGATAATGGGCGATTTTTCGTCTGTGTGTGCAATTGCGTCAATATGTTTTGTTTGGGCAAGTGTTTTTTATGTCTGTCAGTATTTTGTTGCAAAACGTCCTTGGCAAGTGTTGATAGGTGCTGTACTTGAAGGAATTATTGCTGTTGTGATGTTTGTTTTGTATTTTGTTTTCAGATAAGGATTTTACATATTTTTCATACAAAAAAGACCTCTTTTGAGGTCTTTTTTGCATGCTCATAGAATACTTAAAGAGTTGCCATTACGGTCTTATAGTATTTGAAGTCTTCCTGTGCAAACCATACTCTGTCGCCGGGGCGGGGTGCTTCGATTCCTATGGGACCGCTGAAACCCACTTCTTTAAGCTTTGCCAGGTAATCACGGTGATTGATTTCGCCTTCGCTGAGTGCTGTTGCCATACGTGTATTTGCAACAAGTCTTGAGTTCTTAAGGTGTGTATAGAAAAGCTTGTCTCCGTAAAGTTCGATTGCTTCGGTAACAGTGGGACGAACAGGGAAATAGACTGTGTTGCCATAATCCATATTGACGCCGATTGCAGGACTGTCAATCATATTAACAAGTTTCATTGTTGCTGCCGGAAGGTCGTGGATATAGTTCATATGAGTTTCAAAACCAAATTTCATACCGAGGTCAACCGCTGCGTCACCAAGCTTGCGGAATGATTCAGCTGTAAGCTCCCATTGCTCAGGGGTTGCGGCAAAACTACCGTTAAATTCATATGCTCCTGTGGGTGCTGTTTTGATAGGACAAGCGATATATGAGGCAAAACAGTTACATATGGTTGTATCACACATATCGTTTACAAGCTTTGCTGTTTCGATTGCTCCTGCAATGGATTTTTCACGAGCTTCCTTGTCAGGATTTGCACATTCAGAAATGGAGATACTGAACATAATTGTGGAGAGGTTGTATTTCTTTTTTGCATCTGCAATTTGCTTTACATAGTCTTTGATGGGCATATCAGCAAATTCTTTTGGGGGGGCGCTGCGGAATTCAATTCCGTCATAGCCGATTTCTGCAGCCATTTTGCAGATGTCGTCCACGGTATGATTTCCGTAAGAATTATAGCCGACTTCACCGTAGTTTACGTGCATAATTGTTTTATTCATAAAGCATTTCTCCTTTGGCGGAACTTTCAGGAAGTTCTTTTTTATAAGAATATATTAACAAAAGAAATATTTGTTGTCAATGGAAATAAAGGAGAATAAGAAATTTTTACAAAATAAGCAATAAAAATACAGAAATTGATTGATTTTTTCATAAAACTATTGTATAATTATTTTAAATTTTTATTTCTTGGGAGATAGACTTATGAATGAAAAAAGAAGTAGTTTTTCGGGCAAGATAGGATTTGTTCTTGCAGCAGCAGGCTCTGCGGTGGGGCTTGGAAATATATGGAGGTTTCCGTATCTTGCGGCAAAATACGGCGGCGGTATGTTTCTGTTGGTGTATATTGTTCTTGCTGTTACCTTTGGCTTTGCACTTATGTCTGCAGAAATTGCACTTGGACGAAAGACCGGATTAAGTGCAATCGGAGCTTTTAAAAGGCTCAACAAAAAATACGCATTTATCGGTGTTCTTGCGGCAATTGTCCCGATGATAATTTTGCCTTATTATGCAGTTATTGGTGGATGGGTGACAAAGTTTTTATATATATTTATAACCGGTAAAGGTGTCTTTGCGGCGACACCTGGCTTCTTTGGTAACTTTATTTCACTGACTTGGGAACCTGTTGGTTGGTTTATGCTGTTTATTGGTCTTACATCTTTGGTTGTATTCTTTGGGGTTGAAAAAGGTATTGAAAAAGTCAGCAAGGTTATGATGCCGATATTGATTGTTTTGACGATTGCTATTGCTGCGTTTTCGGTTTATATGGATGGTGCTGATGGCGACTTTGCCGGTTTGAGATATTATCTTATTCCAAACTTAGGTGACTTTTCCGTAAAGACTGTTCTTGCCGCAATGGGGCAGCTGTTCTATTCTATGTCCCTTGCTATGGGAATTATGATTACATATGGTTCATATATGAAAAAGGACGTAAATCTTGAATCTTCTGTATCGCAGATTGAATTGTTTGACACAGGCGTTGCATTCTTGGCTGGTCTTATGATTATTCCGGCTTTGTTTGCGGGATCAAATCCTGAATCAATTGCAAAGGGCCCGACACTGATGTTTGAAGTACTCCCAAATGTATTCCTGTCTATGGGAGTTGCGGGACAGTTTGTTGGTGCGGCATTTTTCCTTATGGTTTTGTTTGCGGCACTCACCTCGTCTATTTCGCTTATGGAAACCGTGGTTTCTATTGTATGTGACAAATTCAAAACAAAACGTCATACTGCTTGTCTGATTGTGTTTATTGGTGCTGTTCTTATCGGATTGCCTTCAACCTTGGGTTATGGTCCTTGGGCAGGCATTAAAATCATCGGAATGCCGTTCCTTGACTTCTTTGACTTTATCAGCAACAGCGTTCTGATGCCCATTGTTGCGTTGCTTACCTGTCTTTTTGTGGGATATGTAATTAAACCAAAGAGCCTGATTGATGAAATTGAGCTTACTTCAAGGTTCAAAAGGAAAGCTTTGTTTTCCTTTGTTATTAAATATGCAGCACCGATTTGTATAGTTTTGATTCTTGTTTCATCGGTTCTTGATGCTTTTGGTATATTTAAGATTTAATCGGGTTAAAGCACAAAAAAATTTGTTATATTAATTTTTATAACAAGCTTATACTGTAATACAGAAAAATTTAAAAAGTTCAACCAAAAAGGCTTGACATTTAATCTGTAAAATAGTATCATAATAGAGATACAGAGTATTGGAGACGTATCGAACAGACATACCATAATATGTTTGTTTTGGTGCGTCTTTTTTTGTGTATAAATATAATGAAGAGGTGGAGAAAATGTATGATGTTGCGATAATCGGTGCCGGCGTTGTTGGTGGGATGATTGCAAGAAAGCTTTCGGAATACAATCTGAAGGTTTGTATTATTGAAAAGGAGTCTGATGTTGCGGAAGGTGCAACCAAGGCAAATTCTGCTATTGTTCATGCAGGATTTGACGCAAAAGCAGGAAGCCTGAAGGCAAAACTCAACAGCCGAGGCTCCGAAATGATGGCGGAGGTATGCCGTGAATTGGGAGTTTCCTATACAAATAACGGGTCGATGGTTTTGGGCTATGATGAGAATGACAAAAAAAAGCTTGAAGATATTCTTGAGAACGGGAACACAAACGGAATAAAAGGGCTTGAAATCATTAACGGAGAAAAGGTAAGGGAAATTGAACCTAATGTCTCGGATGAAGTAAAGTGGGCACTTGTTGCTCCAACAGGTGCAATTGTATGTCCATACGAATTGGCTGAAGCAGCAGTCGGAAATGCTATGGACAACGGTGCTGAATTGTTACTGAACAGCAAAGTAGAACAGATTTTGATGCATAAGAATAAATATGAAATTGTAATTAAAAATCGAGTAAGTATTTTTTCAAGGATTGTTGTTAATGCTGCCGGAGTGTATGCTGACAGAATTGCGAAAATGATAGGGGATAATTCAATAGATATTCACCCGAGAAAAGGTGAATATATTCTTATGGATAAAAGTGTCGGACACTTGGTAAAACACACATTGTTTACGGTGCCGACCAAAATGGGAAAAGGAATTCTTGTTTCGCCGACGGTTGACGGCAACCTTTTGTTTGGCCCCACCGCGGTTGATATGGATGATAAGGAAAATCGTGAAACCACAAGTGATGGTCTTGAGAAGATTCTTAAGGAAGCTTCAAGAATGATTAAAGCTGTGCCCGGAAATCAGTCCATAACTTCATTCTGTGGATTGCGAGCTGTGGGAAATACCGGCGATTTTATAATCAATATGCCGAGACGCGGATTCGTCAATGTTGCGGGAATTGAGTCGCCGGGGCTTTCTGCATCACCTGCTATTGCTGAATACGTGCTGGAATTGCTGGAAAATAACGGTTATTCTTTTGAAAAGAAAACGAACTTCAACCCCACAAGAGAATCATTGAAGAGCTTTTCAAAGCTCAGCGATGAGGAAAAGAACAAAATTATAAAAGAAAATCCATCATATGGTAGAATTGTTTGCAGATGTGAAACCATAACAGAAGGTGAAATTTTGAAGGCTATACGCACCAATCCCAAACCTGTTAGCCTTGATGGTGTAAAACGAAGAACAAGGGCTCAAATGGGACGTTGTCAAGGTGGATTTTGTTCACCCTATATATTGGAACTGCTTTCTCGCGAGCTTGGTGTCAATGCCGAAGAAATAACAAAAAGCAGTAATGGCTCTCTTATTTTGACCGGACGTACAAAGGAGGAAAAGCAGGATGCGTAAAGTTGATTTGGTTATTGTGGGCGGAGGACCTGCAGGAATGTGCGCTGCGGTCAGCGCTTATAATGCAGGAGTGGAAGATATACTTGTGCTTGAACGAGATTCTAATCTCGGAGGAATTCTTCAACAGTGCATTCACAACGGTTTTGGGTTACACAGGTTTAAAGAAGAATTGACAGGACCTGAGTATGCAAGCAGATGTGAGGATGAATTAAGAAAGCTTCCTGTCAAAATCCAATGCAATACTATGGTTACAGAGATTTCAAAGGATAAAATAATAACAGCCGTATCACCCGAAAGGGGAATTGAAAAAATTCAGGCAAAAGCTATTATTCTGGCAATGGGATGCCGTGAAAGACCTCGTGGAGCATTGAATATTCCCGGAACAAGACCTGCCGGAATTTTTAGTGCAGGAACAGCCCAGAAGTATGTGAATATGATGGGATATATGCCGGGAAAAAATGTGGTTATTCTCGGTTCGGGTGATATTGGTCTTATTATGGCACGGCGAATGACTCTTGAAGGAGCAAAGGTTAAAGCTGTATGTGAAGTTATGCCCTATTCAGGCGGACTGGCAAGAAACATACAGCAATGTCTTAATGACTTTGATATTCCGCTTATGCTTAGTCATACAGTGACTGAAATTCACGGTTCAGAACGGGTGACGGGAGTAACGATTTCAGAAGTTGATGAAAAAATGAAACCTATTAAAGGCACAGAACAGTATATTGAATGTGACACATTGTTGCTTTCGGTTGGCTTAATTCCCGAAAATGAGCTTTCAAAATCCGCCGGTTTGGAATTGGATTCTGTTACCAAGGGCTGTTATGTTGACCAGAACCGTGAAACTGAAATCCCCGGCATTTTTGCTTGCGGAAACGTATTGCATGTTCATGATCTGGCTGACTTTGTGTCCGAAGAGGGTGAAATAGCGGGAGTAGGTGCTGCTGATTTTATAAAAGGAAATTCTGTCAGAAGAAGCGGCATCCCGGTCAGAACAGACGGAAATGTCCGATATAGTGTTCCGCAGACGGTTTCGGATACGAATAAAGACATAAGGCTGTATTACAGAGTGGGACGGATTTTTTCCGATGTAAGAGTTCTTGTTGAAGCTGACGGGAAAGTCATAGCTGAGCAGAAGAAAAAGAAGGTAGTCCCCGGCGAAATGCAGTTTGTTCAGTTGAAAGCGGGTATCATTCCGGAAAGCACCTCGGAAATAAAAGTCTATATTGACAAAATGTGATGGTTTGTAATAAAATGGAGGGAGTTATGAATAAGGTATTAACATGTATTGTTTGTCCTATTGGTTGTCAGCTTGAAGTAGAGCTCGACGGTACAGAAGTAAGAAAGGTTTCAGGGAATTCTTGCAAAAGAGGCGAAGCATATGCTATGTCGGAGCTAACTAATCCTCAACGTATTGTAACTTCGACGGTGAAAACTGTCGGAGGCGAAATTCTGCCTGTGAAAACAAGTATGGGGATTCCTAAAAAGCTTATTTTTGAGTGTATGGATGAAATCAACAGGATACGCCTGGAAAATCGTGAGTATTCTGTGGGTGATGTTGTTGTTCACAATGTTCTCGGAACGGGTGCGGATGTTGTTGTGTGTGCAAATTCACGGAAGAGGTGAGTGAGAATGGTTATTGCTGCCGTAAAAAATGGGGATGCACTTTTCAGAGCTTGTCAAAGCGGAACGGAAATTATTTTTGATTTGGCCCCGAATATTGAAAATATCGAAAAGTATGTTAGCGTGTGCAGAGAGTTTAATAAAACTTTGTTTGTTCACATAGACCTGGCTGAAGGTATCGGAAAAGATAAATTTGGTCTGAAATTTCTGAAGAAAATGGGTGTGGACGGAATAATAAGCACACGTGCTGCAATGATAAAAGCAGCAAAAGAACTGGAAATGAAAACGGTTCAAAGACTCTTTATTCTTGATTCACATTCCTTGGAAACAGCTGAAACCATCGTCAAAACGGCTCCGGATATGGTTGAGTTGATGCCCGGGGTTATTCCTGTTGCAATAAGTGAATTACACGGTAAGATTGATATTCCGATTATTGCCGGGGGGCTGGTTCGGACGAAGAAAGATGTTGAAATGATTCTGGAAGCAGGAGCGGTTGCAGCATCAACTTCTCAGGAAGATTTGTGGTAACAATAATACCTACGTAGAGCATAGGAGGATTTATTATGGATCGTTTGAAAAATAAAAAGCTTTTTTTGCTTGATATGGACGGAACTCTTTATCTTGACAATGATTTGTTCGAAAATGTACCGGAGTTCTTGGAATACATAAAAAGTATCGGAGGAAAATATCTGTTTCTGACCAATAACTCATCAAAAAGTGTTAATAAGTATATTGAGAAAATGGAAAGTCTCGGAATAAGCACAACAGCTGAAGATTTTCTAACGTCTTCTCAAGCGACATCTCTTTTTCTGCAGAAGAAGAAATATAAAAAGATATATGTGTTTGGAACCGACTCGCTGAAAGAAGAATTGAGTTGCTTCAATATCACAGATAAGCTTGAAGATGATATTGACTGTCTTGTTATGGGATTTGATACACAGCTGACCTTCCAAAAGCTTGAGGATGCTTGCATTTTGTTGGGAAGGGATATCGATTATATAGCAACTAACCCAGACTACGTATGTCCGACTTCTTACGGTTATGTGCCTGATTGCGGAAGTGTAAGTGATATGCTTTATAATGCAACAAAACGCAGACCGCAGTTTATTGGAAAACCAAAGCCCGAAATGGCAGTTCTGGCGATGGCGAAGACCGGATATTCCAAGGATGAAACAGTTTTGATTGGTGACAGAATTTATACTGATATTGCATGCGGAATTAATGCCGGAATAGATTCTGTAATGGTTCTCAGCGGTGAAAGCACCAGAGCAGATATTGAAAAATATAATATTAATCCAACCTTTGTTCTTCGTGATATTACTGAAATACTGGATATTTTGAAAAAATAACGGTTTTTTTTGATGGTTGGTAAAAAAAACTTGAAATTAGCTTTTTTTTGTGGTAAAGTATCATATGGAATGTTCAGAACTATACTTTGAAAGGACGATACATATGAATCATAATATGCAAAAGTCAAAAGCTGATACGGTAAAGGATTTGTTTTTGACTGTTATAGGCATTGTTATAACCTCAGCTGCAATAAGCCTTTTTCTGACACCAAATAAGGTTGTAGGTGGCGGAATGTCAGGTGTTTCAACGATTTTGTATCATACGTTGAATTTTCCTCCCGGTATAACTTTTGGTGTGCTGAATGTTGTTTTGTTGTTGATTGGCTTAAAGGTGCTTGGTTGGGGTTTTACCGTAAAAACACTTTTTGGGGCAGGGCTTTTGTCCTTGCTGGTTCAGCTGTTTTCGTATATTGACCCTGTGACGGATGATGTTATGCTTGCAACTATGTTTGGCGGTGTTCTTTATGGCATAGGCATTGGGCTTGCTTTGGTCTCGGGTGCTTCGACCGGTGGTACGGATATTTTGGGAAGACTGGTTCAACATCGGTTCCCACAGATGGCAATAGGAAAGTTGCTGTTATTTATTGACGGTATGGTTATTATAGCGTCGTTTATAGTGTTCAAGGAAGTCGAACTGACACTTTACGGCGTGATATCTCTTTTTGTGTCAACTTTTGCCATAGACTGGCTCGTTGCAAGACTTAATGTTTCGACAATTGCTTTTATTATTTCCGATCATGGCGACGAACTTGCAAAGTTTTTGGTTGGAACATCGCACAGAGGCGTGACTATAATAGATGCGGTAGGGGCTTATACCGGAGAAGATAAAAAAATGCTGTTTTGTGCCCTTAAGGAACATGAGACGGTTGATTTTAAAAAGAAGATTGAAGATATTGATCCTCAGGCATTTACCGTTTTCTCAGAATCACAGAAAATTGTCGGAAATGGATTTCATGTTTACAGATAGTTTCGAAAGCAGGTGTCAGCCTGCTTTCTTTTTTTAGTGTGCCGAGCATGGCATTTAACTTGACGGTGAAAGTCCGTTATGGGGGTACATATCAACCAACCATTAGTGAAGCACAAGCTATCCACCGTGAGGTGGAAGTGAAGGAAGTGTGTAGCAAAATCTTGG
>JAZNLK010000059.1:0-14878 GCA_045579055.1 Clostridia bacterium | reverse complement strand
ACCACTCCCGAAAAGCCGCAAACAGAGTGGTTCTATAAAGATAACACTGAAGTGTCGGGTGCAAAAAAATGGGATGCGGTTCTCAGCGGTACAAAAACAGAAACCGAGGCTACAACAGAAATGTTACAAATGAGCAAAAAGGAAGTGCTTTCTGCAAAGGCTAAGCATATAGAATATGGCAGAGACTACAATTTGGGTGATATTGTTGCTGTTCATATGGAGTATGGGAGCTTCAGAAAAGTGGAAAAGAGACGGGTGACATCGGTAAATATTTATAATGATGTAAATGATAGTGGTGTTGAACCAATATTAAGCAGTTTGGAGGAATAAATATGGCAATTACATATAGTTTTGCAGATGAGGTTCTTTATGGGACGGATGATATCAACAATATTACAAGGCGAATTTGCGGAGCGGGAATTGCTCCCTTTGCCAGCAAGGAAAGTTACAATACGTCTGACCTTAATGCGTTGACGGCTGCGGTGACGGAGCAGGGGGTCAGCCTTGATGGCTGCTTATGTTCCGTACGTACCGAAAATGGTGAGAATATAATTACGGTGGCTCAGGGGATAGTTTTCTTTCAGAACGGTGCGGTTTTGGAAGTGGATGCGGATGGGTATGAGCTGAATCTTCCCATTGGCTCGGCAGGGTATGTTTATGCATATTCCAGCCCCGCTCTTCAGATGGGTGAAATTCTGTTTGCGGAGACTTTACCCACAGACGGCTTTAGTGTACCTCTTGCTCAGGTAAGGGCTGATAACACGCTGAAGGACTCTCGGAGCTTTGCCTGTTCAAAGGTGGCAACTGTCGGAAAAAACCTTATGCGAACCTTTGAAATGGAGGAGTGTTCGCCGCCTGAGAAATATACCGAAGTGTCGTATATCGTGCAGAAGCTTCCCGGCGTTGATTTGAGTAAATTCAACTATGGAGTTTTAACCGCAACCAATGCGGTAGACGGAAGCTTTAAGTATTTCCCTGAACGCGGACACTACGGAGCGTTTTTTGATATAGCACAGGGCAAACAAACTCTAAGGTATGAAGCAGATAGCGAGGGCTCGTCTATAACCGGTGAAAGCTATTTTTACAGTAGAAATCTGGGTTATGGTAACAGCTATCACTATGTTAGAATTATATCGGGTGAGCTGTGTGTGGTCTGTCATTACGCAAGCGAGAAGGATGTAGGCAAAAGCAAGGCGATGAACTGTTCTGTATGCCTGATGTAGGAGGTGCATTATGATAGAATTTAATATATGCAATCAGATAATTACGCGAAAGGACAGTTTCAGGGTTGTTGGTGACAGCCGAAACTACCTTACTGCGGCTTTTGAAGTGAGCGAGGAGTGGAAAAGACCGATTGTTGTCTTGTTCGGGTACGGAGAGCAATGCTTTCAGGTGTACCTTGATGATGAAAACCGCTGTAAGGTTCCTTTTGAAGTGATACGACCACCGTTTTTTACGGTTTCGGCATTTTGCGGTGTGGATGAGTTGGTGACAGCAAATCGGGTTTTTGTGGAAGTAGAAAAGTCGGGACTGGTTGAAGGCGATATGCCGGAAACACCCACACCATCGATTTTTCAGCAGTATGTTGGCGAAATGCATTGGTTGATTGAAAATGCGTTACCCTTTGTTGGCGAAAACGGTAATTGGTTTTTGTACGATAAAAAAACAGGAGCTTATTGCGATTCGGGAACTGTCGCAGAGGGCTACACTCCTCAAAAAGGCACGGACTACTGGACGGAAGAGGACAAAGAGGAGATAAAAGATGATATTTCACCATTTGTTGTGAATGTATCATCTTTTACAGAAGAAGGCGAATGCATAACTGACAGGACATATAATGACACCCTGAAGGCTTGCAACGAAGAGAAAACAATTATATTTAAATTTGTGGATGAAAATGGCTATGAAGGTGTGGTAAGTCCCAATAGTATACAAATTGATGATAACGCTATTGGGTTTATTGTTGCAAGTGCTTTCACAACGTGGGATGCTTATGTGCTATATTGTAAACGTGATGATTCTTGGAGATTTTACACGAATTCAATGGAGACCAACTTTTCAGACCCTTCTGCCGATGTGCCTCCAACTGCACTTTCGGTCAAAACTTATGTTGATACTGCAATTGATGGCATCGACAAAAACGGCGGCGAATCAAATATTAAAAATGCTGTGGTAAAGGGCTATGGCAACGGTGGCATTGTGAAAGCATTCAACCCTTTGAGTGTTGAGTTGATTGTGTGCAGCACAGACCATACCACGGGCGAGCTTGTTTCAATTGGTGATACCGTCAAAGCTACATACGATACATCCGACCCCGAAAATCGGGCGGCAGGGACGTATACATATAAGGGAAAGGAATATCAGCTGAAGAACACCACAAGTCAGGACGAAATCAAAACAGCTTTGGGGCTTGCCGACGGTGAAAGAATGTGCCTGAAGGTGCAGTTTGAAAGTGTTGAAGGGATAGCTGTTGGAATGACGTATAATCATTGCTTCCCCTTCGACTCAAAACAGCGTTACGGAAAGATTCTTGCGGTAGAAGGTAATACGATTATTGTTGACGGAGAATGTCCCGGTATTCATCGGAACTATATGGCTCACGGAGCAACCTTCCCCATAACAGGTACAGGCTATTACGGAAGCTTTGTGATAAACGGTGGCTTGATAGGTGAATTTGAGATTAATTATTCAGAAGGTCTGACCTTGCACTCCGAAGGCATCAAGACCTATGCAACGGTAGGCGGTCACTCTGAAGGCTATGGAACAAAGGCATTGAGCTTTGCGGCACACGTTGAAGGTGAGAATTCTGTTGCATCAGGCTTCGGTTCTCATGCAGAGGGTGCGGCAACAGAAGCATCAGGGCATCAGTCCCATACAGAAGGTGAGCTGACCAAAGCCTTTGGCTATGCCTCCCACGCAGAAGGACAACAGTCTGTGGCGAAAGGCTCCACCTGCCACGCAGAGGGAAATCTGACAGTGGCTTCGGGCAGAATAGCCCACTCGGAGGGTAACAACACGAAGGCCGAAGGCAATTACAGCCACGCAGAGGGACACTATACGGTTGCGTCAGGAATGGCATCACACGCAGAAGGTGCAGGGAATACCGTTATTTCAACCTACGGTCACGGTGAAGGGTATCAGAATACGGTGGGACAGGAGGAGGAAACCGAAGGCGTAATGACCATTAAAGGTCGCTCGGCACACGCAGAGGGCGAAAGCAATACTGCAATCGGTGATTTTGCACACGCCGAAGGTCGTGGAGTTACGGCTTCGGGAACTGCCGCTCACGCAGAAGGGTTTTCCACCGAGGCAACAGGACCTCAATCCCACGCAGAAGGCTATTTGTCTCACGCAATCGGAGACCGTGCTCACGCAGAAGGAAATAACACAACGGCTTCAGGAACATATTCTCACTCGGAAGGCTATGCAACAGAGGCTTCGGGACAATATACTCACAGTGAAGGCTGGCTTTCGGTTGCTTCCGGTCAGGTGGGACACTCGGAAGGTTACAAAACCACGGCTTCGGGAAGGTTCTCGCACGCACAGGGCAGAGAAACTGTTGCCGGCGGTTCGGCAGCTTCGGCAGGCGGCTTGGGAACAATTGCAAGCGGCAATAATCAGACAGTTGTGGGTAAATATAACAAGTCCAACAGCAATATGGCGGTTATTGTAGGTAAGGGAAGCTCCGACACTGACCGTTCAGATGCATTTACCCTTGATTGGGGTGGAAATGCTGTTTATTCGGGAACGGTTAAAGCCGGACGTACAACCGCAGACAGCGACAATGATTTGGTGCTTGTGACAAAGGGTTATTTGAAGTCTTATGTGGAAAAGACAATTGCTGAGGCATTGGCGGCAAAAGGATTATAAAAGAAAGGAGAACAATATGGCAAATCTGAAAGTATTTATTTGTACGATATTCGGAGCAATAGGCGGCTTTGTTGCCCGGCTCTTTGGGGGTTGGACAGAGGATATAGTAACATTGTTGATTTTTATGGCTGTGGACTTTATTATGGGATTTCTGCTTGCAGGAGTGTTCCATAAGAGCAACAAGTCTGAAAACGGAAATCTCAATAGTCGTGCAGGCTGGAAAGGATTATGCAAAAAAGCTGTGACTTTGCTTTGTATTCTTATAGCATATCGATTGGATGTATCCCTTGGGACAAGCTACATAAAGACTGCTACAGTAATCGGTTTTATTGTTAATGAGGTTTTATCAATCGTTGAAAATGCCGGTCTTATGGGATTGCCTCTTCCAAAGGTTATAACAAAAGCTATTGAAGTGCTGAAGGTAGGGGATGAGGATGCTTAAAATAATTGATTCCGTCTTTTCGTGGAAAGGGGCATTGCAGAAAAGGCGGACAACAAAGTACATAGTTTTGCATCACAGAGCAGGGAATGGAGATGTGAAAAGCATCCATAATGTTCATCTTTCCAACGGCTGGTCGGGGATTGGTTATCATTTCTATATCAGAAAAGACGGGAGTGTGTATCGTGGTCGACCTATCGGAATGGTGGGCGCTCACTGTAAAGCTTGTAATGCTGAAAGTGTGGGGATATGCTTTGAAGGAAACTTTGAAACGGAAACGGAGATGTCAGCAAAACAGATTGAAGCAGGAAAAGAACTGGTTTCGTATTTGCTGTCATTATATCCTCACGCTGTTGTCAAAAAGCATAGAGATTTTGATGGGACTTTGTGTCCCGGAAAATACTTTGAGTTTGAAAAAATTCGAAAGGGGAAACAGGAAATGTCGGTTGATGAAGCTGTTGAAATTGTTCAGGCGAAAGCCGGTCTTGAAGAAGGAACAATTGAATTTTTACTTTGCTATAAGTACGGCGAAGAGTTGATTCGCAAGCTTGCAGAGGCAATGATTTAATTCAAGGAATTCGTCCGTATTCATTGACATAAAAAATGTAATAATGTATAATTAATGCAGTATTATGTTTTGGAGGTGAATGCGGATGGAAAAACTCGAAGGTGTTGTTGAGGGTGTTATTTATGAAAATACTGTCAACGGATACACTGTTTGTGATGTTTCGTCGGGCGGACATCTCTATACTTTGACAGGATATATGCCGGGGCTTTCGGATGGTGAACGGATTTCTGCTGTGGGAGAATGGAGGTCGCATCCTGAATACGGTCAGCAGTTCAGTGTTCAGTTTTATGAACGGATTATGCCTGAAACTGAAAGCGAAATTGAGCTTTATTTGGGTTCGGGCATTCTGCCTCACGTCGGGAAGGCAACAGCACGCCGAATTGTTGAGACATTTGGAACTGATGCTCTTGATATTATTGAAAACGAGCCTGAAAAGCTGGTTGTGATAAAGGGTATTTCTTATGCAAAAGCACAGGAAATATACAAGAAGTTTGTTGAACAGATGGGGCTTAAGAACATTATAGTATTCTTTCAGAAATTCGGAGTTTCCCCCGGACTTTCGGTCAAGGCATACAGAACTTTTGGGGAAAATGTGGTTGACGCGGTTTCGGACAATCCTTTTGTGCTGAATGTTATTGACGGATTTACATTTAAAATATGTGACAAAATCAGAGAAATGCTGACATTTCCTCAGAATTTTGTACCGAGAATTTGTGCCGGGGTTGTCAGCACCCTTCTTAATGCCGGATATTTAAGCGGACATACATATTTGCCAAAAAGCATGCTTGTTGCACAAACCAAGGCTTTGCTTGACGTTGGAGTGGATGAAGTTGAGGATGCGGTTGCCGAGCTTTGTCTGAAGGGCGAACTGATTATTGAGTCAAAAGAGGATTTTGATGCTGTTTATCTGAAAACCTTTGCGGAGGCTGAGAGAAATGTTGCCCGCAGGCTCAGGGATATGAGTAGTGTGGTGTTTGATGTTGACCCGGAGGAAACCGACAGGCTGATTTGTGAGGCGGAGGGACGGAATGACATTGTTCTTGCAGAAGCACAGAGAGATGCGGTTTTGGCTGTGTTTGAAAATTCCGCAACAGTGATAACCGGTGGACCAGGGACGGGTAAGACCACGATAATACGCACAATAATAAGCATTATGAAAAATCGGGGAAAACGTATTGCTCTTGCGGCACCCACAGGGCGTGCGGCAAAAAGGATGAGTGAAGTTTGCGGAATGGAAGCAAAAACCATTCACCGATTGCTTGAGAATATGCCTTCGGAAGGCGGAGTTTGTTTTGGTCGGAATGAGCGGAACAAACTGGAATGTGATGTTTTGATTGTGGATGAAATGTCAATGGTTGATATTTTGCTTATGCACAGTCTTCTTCTGGCTTTGCCTGTCAGTGCAAGATTGATTATGGTTGGCGATTGCGATCAGTTGCCTTCGGTTGGGGCAGGGAATGTGCTCAGAGATATAATTGAGAGCGAAACGCTGGCGTGTATCAGGTTGACGGAAATTTTCCGTCAGGCTAAGGAGAGTATGATTGTTGTCAATGCCCATAGAATAAATCGAGGGGATATGCCCTTTTGTAATGATGCGGATAATGATTTTTTTATGGTTAATTGCAGTAACCCGCAGAGAGTTTGCGAGACCATTGCGGATTTGTGCGGAACACGAATTCCAAAAGCCTACGGCGTGGACAGCATATCACAAATTCAGGTGTTGACCCCCACAAGAAAGACTCTTATCGGAGTTCAGAATTTGAATGAAATTTTGCAACAGAGACTGAATCCGAAAAATCGCAGGGTTCCTGAAAAGACTGTTGGCAGCTATACCTTCCGTGTGGGTGACAAGGTTATGCAGAACAAGAACAACTATAACCTTGAGTGGACCAGAATTTCCGACCTTGAAAAGGGTCAGGGTGTGTTCAATGGGGATGTTGGGTTTGTGACTGATATAAATGTTTCCAAACGAACCCTTACGGTGGTTTATGATGAGGACAAGATGGTTAATTATGATTTTCTTAACCTGGAGGAGCTGGAGCTGGCTTATGCTGTTACTGTTCACAAAAGTCAGGGAAGCGAGTTTGATGTGGTGATTATGCCTATGTTTGACACACACAGACTGCTGACAACAAGAAATCTTCTGTATACCGCAATTACCCGTGCGAAAAAACTGGTTATTCTTGTGGGGAAGGAAGAAATTCTGAAACAGTTTGTTGATAATAATAATATTCTTATGAGATATTCGGGCTTGAAAGAAAAACTGGCTATAAGATAGTTTGTTATAGCTTCAATAGTTTGTGATGAAAAAGATTCCTCGACGATGCTCGGAATGACAGCATTTCAACAAACATAGCTGTTATGTTGAGCACAGTCGAAACATAGTTTGGGTTCAATGAACCCAATATTTGAAAAAACATAAAAAGCCTTTACTGTTCGCCCGTTGTGGCAAAACAGTAAAGGCACTTTTTATCTTAAAAAGATAATTTTTATATTCCGCAAACTGCCGCTGCCCATTCACCCATGGTGCGGACGGATTTTACTTTCAGTCCTGCTTTTTCCAGGGCGGCAACAACTTCGTCTTTGCGTTCGATTATGATTCCGGAGCAGATAAACACGCCGTCGGGTTTCATAAAATCCTTCACACAACCCGAAAGGGCAATAATCACGTCTGCCACGATGTTTGCAAGAACTATATCGCACTTGTTTTCGGAAAGCTTTTTGCAGAGTTTTGTGTCGGTTGTTATATCTCCGGCATAGCCCCGGTAGATTTCTTCGGGAAGGTTGTTCAGCTTCAGGTTTGAATAAGCAACTTCAACTGCCATCGGGTCAATGTCAACAGCTGTTGCGTTTTTTGCGCCAAGCAGAAGTGCAATTACCGAAAGAATTCCCGAACCGCAACCCAGGTCAAGGACGGTATCGCCTGCTTTCAGGTTCTTTTCGATTTCCTCGATGCACATTTTTGTGCTTTCATGGGAGCCTGTTCCAAAGCTGAGACCGGGATTAATCAAAAACTTCACACGGTCGCTTTCGGGAACGTTTGTCTCCCATTCGGGAACAATCAGAACACGTTCACCGATTTCAAGGGGCTTGAAATACTGTTTCCAGTTTTCGGACCAGTCTTCGTCTTTCATATTTTCGGACAGAATTTCAAGACTGCCGAATTCGCCGTTTTGGTCACTGAAACGCAAGTCATCAATTGCGGTTTTCATTTGAGCAAGCTGCGAGAGACCTTCTTCGTCATTGGAAAAATAGACAGTTATGCAACTGTCTGCCTCCTTGAGCCGTTCCAGTTCTTCGTCCACGTAGTCCCAGTACTTGCGGTTGTTTTCGAGAAATTCAATGAAGTCTTCCTTGTCGCTTATTTCGACTCCTGTTATGCCCAGGTCATAAAGAAGACCGCAAACGGGGTCAATTCCACGGTTTGTTGTTATGATTTTTATTTGTATCCAATCCATATGGGTTTCTCCTGAAAAATATGCGGAGGAGGATGCAATCCTCCCCCGATGTTTAGTGTTGTTATTTCAGAAATTCCTTCATTTTGTCAAAGAATCCCTTGCGCTCTTTATATTTTGCCGGTTCAACTGTGTCGGCAAACTGACGGAGGAGGTCTTTTTGCTTCTCGCTGAGGTTTTTGGGAATTTCTATGTTTATTTTTACGTACTGGTCGCCACGGCTTCCACCGCCATTCAGCTTGGGAACACCCTTGCCTTTCAAACGGAATATAGTTCCCGGCTGAGTTCCTTCGGGAATATCATACTTGACCTTTCCGTCAATGGTGGGGACTTCAATTTCGGCACCCAGTGTGGCTTCTGCAACGGTAATGGGGAAGTCACAGAAAATATCATAGTCCTGACGTTCGAAAAGCTTGTGTTCCTTTACGCGTGCAACAATCAGCAAGTCACCTGCGGGACCGCCGTTCTTTCCGGCATCTGCCTGACCCCGAAGGGGAATAATCTGTCCGTTGTCAATGCCGGCAGGAACGTTCACACGAACCTTGCGACTCTTGCGGACAATTCCGTCACCACGGCAGTTTTTACAGGGTGAGGATATAACCTTGCCCGTGCCGCCACAGCTTGAACAGGGACGTGAACTCTGTATGTTTCCGAACATAGTTCTCTGAACTGTGGTAACCTGACCCGAACCGTGACAAACACTACAGGTGGAAGCTGATGTTCCGGGCTCGGCACCGCTTCCTCCGCAACAGTCACAGTTTTCCTTTCGGTTTACATTAAGCTCAATTTCGCAACCGAAACAAGCCTGGTCAAAGGTAAGGTCAATGTTGTATTGCAAATCTCTGCCCTTTTGTGGTGCATTGGGGTTGCGACGTGAACCGCCGCCGCCGAAGCCGCCACCGAAGAAGGTGCTGAAGATATCCTCAAAGCCACCGCCAAAGCCGCCGAAGTCGCCGTATCCGCCTGCGGCGGAGTTTGGATCGACTCCTGCATGACCGAACTGGTCATATCTTTGCTTTTTTTCTTCGTCGCTGAGGACTTCATAAGCCTCGGAAGCTTCTTTGAATTTTTCTTCGGCTTCCTTTGCTTTGTCACCGGGGTTAAGGTCGGGGTGATATTTTTTTGCAAGTTTTCGATAGGCTTTTTTTATTTCATCGGGCGAGGCGCTTTTGTCAACGCCAAGCACTTCATAATAATCTCTTTTTTCTGCCAATTATGTCACCAACTGTCTGAATTTTAATTTGATTTTCAGCAGTAACGGGGCGTCGAAATCGCCGCCCCCTACTATGTGCCTGAATGCTATTGCGGAACAGTTGAAAAATGATGCAGAACCGTCAAGTTTAACCCGAAACCGTACTTTGTGTACTGCGAGTAGTGAAATTTTTGACGGTAGCACAAATGTTATTTGTGCGGTCTGCACGTTTTTCTATGTTCCTTATTATTTGTCTTCGTCTACTACTTTATAATCTGCATCAACAACATTGTCATCAGCGGCATTGCCTGCAGCGCCGGGGTCAGCCTGTGCACCGCCCTGAGCTGCCTGCTGTGCCTGTGCGGCATCAGCATAGAGCTTTGAAGATACGTCATAGAATTTCTTTGAAACAGCTTCAGTCTGAGCCTTTACAGCTTCAACATCCAGTTCGTCTGCTTTGAGCATATCCTTGAGTTTGTCAACTTCTGACTGGATTCCGGCTTTTTCGTCTGCTGAAATCTTGTCGCCAAGGTCGGCAAGTGTCTTTTCGGTCTGATAAATCAAGTTGTCAGCAGTGTTGCGTGTGTCAACGGCTTCCTTCTTTTTCTTGTCTTCTGCCGCATACTGTTCAGCTTCCTTAACTGCCTTTTCGATATCTTCGTCAGAAAGGTTTGTGCTTGATGTGATTGTGATATCCTGGCTGTTGCCTGTTCCCAAATCCTTTGCGGTTACGTGAACAATACCGTTTGCGTCGATGTCGAAGGAAACTTCAATCTGAGGAACACCACGGGGTGCCGGAGGAATGTTTGTGAGGCTGAAACGTCCGAGAGTTTTGTTGTATGCAGCCATTTCACGTTCACCTTGAAGAACGTGTACTTCAACGCTGGTCTGGCTGTCAGCGGCGGTTGAGAATACCTGACTCTTCTTTGCGGGAATGGTGGTGTTTCTGTCGATAATCTTTGTGAATACACCGCCCATTGTTTCGATACCCAATGAAAGGGGCGTTACGTCAAGAAGAACAAGGTCTTCAACATCGCCGGAAAGAACACCCGCCTGGATACATGCACCAAGTGCAACACATTCATCGGGGTTAATGCCCTTGTGGGGTTCTTTGCCGATGAGTCTCTGAACAGCTTCCTGAACAGCAGGGATTCTTGATGAACCACCAACAAGGAGAACCTTGTCGATTTCTGAAGGACTTACCCCTGCGTCCTTGATTGCGTTCTGTGTGGGAATCATTGTCTTTTCAACCAAATCGGCTGTAAGTTCGTTGAATTTCTGGCGTGTGAGCGTGATGTCAAGGTGCTTGGGACCTGATGCATCTGCTGTGATGAAGGGCAGGTTGATGTTTGAACTCATTACGCCTGAAAGTTCAATCTTTGCCTTTTCAGCAGCTTCCTTAAGTCTCTGGAGCGCCATTTTGTCTGTTCCCAGGTCAATGCCGTTTTCCTTCTTGAATTCAGCAATCAGGAAGTCGATAATCTTCTGGTCAAAGTCGTCGCCACCCAGCTTGTTGTTACCGCTTGTTGCAAGAACTTCAAACACGCCATCACCGATTTCAAGGATTGAAACGTCGAATGTACCGCCACCAAGGTCGTATACCATAATTTTCTGGTCGGTGTCCTTGTCAAGACCGTAAGCAAGTGCTGCGGCTGTGGGTTCGTTTATGATTCTCAGAACCTCAAGACCTGCAATTTTGCCGGCATCCTTTGTTGCCTGACGCTGTGCATCGCTGAAGTATGCGGGAACTGTGATAACTGCCTGATGAACAGTTTCGCCAAGATAGCTTTCTGCATCGGATTTCAGCTTCTGAAGAATCATTGCTGAAATTTCCTGAGGTGTGTATGCTTTGCCTTCGATTGTAACTTTGTAGTCACTACCCATTTCACGTTTGATTGAACTGATTGTGTTGGGGTTTGTGATTGCCTGTCTCTTGGCAACCTGACCAACAAGTCTTTCGCCGTTCTTTGTGAATGCAACGACGGAGGGGGTTGTTCTTGCGCCTTCGGGGTTAGCAATAACAACAGGTTCGCCACCTTCCATTACTGCGACACATGAGTTTGTTGTTCCTAAGTCAATACCAATAATTTTTGCCATAATATAATCATACCTTTCTTTTTGTTTTAATTCGCAACTTTTACCATTGCATATCTAACGACTTTGCCTTTGCAGGTGTAGCCGCGCATAAGCTCTTCGGTTATTGTGTTTTCGCCGAAATCGGGATTTTCCTCGTGCATAACTGCGTTGTGAAGCTCGGGGTCAAAGACTTCGCCCACCGACTTAATGGGTTCAACACCGAGGGTGCTGAAAACTTCGTCAAGCTGTTTTAAAATCATCTTAACGCCTTCGGCGAGGTTTCCTTCGCTTTCGTCTGCTGCCATAACGGCTCTTTCAAGATTATCCTTCACGGGGAGAAGCTTTTCGACAGTGTCACACACCGACATTGCGTAAAGATCCTCTCGCTCCTTCACGGTTCTTTTTTTGAAGTTATCAAACTCCGCTAGGAGGCGGATGTGCTTATCTTTGCAGGCTTCAACTTCTTCACGAAGAAGGTCTTCGGTTGATTTTTCTTCAACGGGTGCCTCGGCAGTAGCTTCTTGTGTTTCTTCTGTCACGGGAGTTTCTTCCTGAAGGGTTTCTTTTGTTTCGTCTGTGTTCATTTCTATTCATCTCCTTTTCCCAGAAGTATCTGTCTGGTGCCGAAATCTTTTGTAAGCACCATACTTAATTGATTTGTGAAATATTCAAGTGCCGAAATGATTTTTGAATAATCCATTCGTGCAGGTCCCAGAACACCAAGAAGACCGATTAGTTTTTCGGATGCTTTGTATGGGGCAATCACAACACTGTTGTGACTTAGTTCCGGGATGGGGATTTCATCGCCTATGAGAACCTTTGTTCCTGTGGTGGCGTTGGCTTCGGCTATTATTTTTGAGAGATTTTCTTTTTCCTCCATAATGTCGAAAAGTTCTTTAACTTTGTCAACGTTGCTGTATTCCGGGAAGCGGAGGATGTTTGACAATCCGTCAATGAAAATCTGCTTGCTGTCAATTTCCGAAACGGCTTCGTGAACCAATTCGATTACAGATGTGAGAATTTCAAAGTTGCTTCCGATTGCTGAACGGATTTCCATCATATTTGATATGTTGATTTCCGAAACGGTCAGCCCCGAAAGATTCTTGTTCAGAATTTTGCTCAGGTCACCGGCAAATTCTTCGGATATATCACGGGTCAGCTTCAACAAGCGGTTTTTGATTATTCCCGACTTGTCGGAAACAATGAGCATTGCGGTATAGTCGTCAACTTTCACGACTTTTATGTTTTTGACAACACTTGCTTCGGAAGAGGGGAGCATTCCGATGACCGGAAGTCCTGTGATTCCCGAAAAGGCTGCCGCCACATCACGGACAATCTTTTCAAGCTCCCGCTTTTTCATCAAGGTTGCCTTTTGCATTTCCTCGATTTCTGCGGCGGTCATTTCGTATCTTTCCATCAGGGAATCAACATAAAGCCGGTATCCACCGGTGGAAGGAACACGCCCTGCTGACGTATGAGGCTGAATCAGAAGACCCATTTCCTCAAGGTCACCCATCTCATTGCGGATTGTTGCCGCACTGAGATTGAGTTCAGGCTTTTTTGAAATGCTTCGTGAACCCACGGGTTCAGCCGTGTTGATGTAATCTTCGACAATTGCCTGAAGAATCATTCGTTTTCTGTCATCCAGAGCCAAGTCTCTCACCTCCGAATTTTCAGGATGTTTTTTTGGTTGTTAGCACTCAATGGGGTAGAGTGCTAACTACCTATTTAATATAACACCAAAGCCACGGAATGTCAAGAGGTTTTTAGGAAAATCTTTCGTGATTTTGTGACAAAGAATGTTCTAATGGGGGTTTTAATGCTAATTAAAAAGTTCTTGACTTTTAGAAATAAATTGCATATAATAGTAATGTAAGAAAGTCAGAAATTCGGAATTTATGAGAGGTGATTAAATATGTTGGTAGAAATCAGAGGTCGTTCTCAAATAACTATACCGGCAGAAATTATTAAAAAATTAGGAATTTCCGAAGGCGATAAATTTGATATTGTAGAAAAGGACGGAGGCATATTCCTTTGCCCGGTTATAGTATATCCAAAGGATAAATTATTAAAGATTGCAAAACTTATAAAGGACTCTGAGAGTGAGCTATCAACACAAGAAAGTTTTGATAGTGTTGAGGATATGTTTGCGGATATGGGAATAGATATTGACAATGTATAAATTAAAGTATACAAAAGAATTTGAAAAGAATCTAAAATCTCTGACAAAGCAAGATCAAAAATTGGTTGCGAACAAGTTAAAGTTGTTTGTTCAAAATCCGTTTTACCCTTCTCTGCGCACAAAAAAGGTACAAGGACTTGATAATGTTTTTGAAATGAGTGTCAATATGGATATCCGCATATTGTGGAAATATGAGAATGGAACTATCGTTTTGTTACTTGATATTGGACACCATAAGAATGTATTGGGATTATAATAGAAAGAGAGTATGTTACTTCTGAAAGTGACATATTCTTTTTTTATTTTTTTTACACGTATTTTTAGTAATTCTCTTGATTAAATCAACGAAATGTGTTATTATAATTTAACCACATAAATTTAACTTTTAATAAGTAGACTTTAGTTCATCTTTATATGGGTATATTATACCCTTTTTGTTTTGATACTACAGTTAAGCATTTTGGTAAAAATGCGGATTCCACAACTGTAGTATTATCTCTGATAGTCTATTAAGTTGAATTTGTGTGGTGCAAACGGTTTCTGCATTTTTCGGTGTGCAGACAGCGACTGTTTGCACACTTTTTTAATTTGGAGGAAACACAAATGATTGGTAATCTGAAAATGCCTTTCTTGAAAACTAACGAAACTTTTGCTGAAACAAATATGGTTTACATCAAACTGCATCTGCTTGAGGGTGAAAAAATTATCAGAGATTTGCCTACGTACCAAAGCGGCGATGTGTATGTTTTTTTTACCCACAAAAGAATGGTGTTTACCCATTCCCCGAATATATTCAGTTCCTTTGACATACCATATGAAATTGAGTTTTTGCACTATAACAGTATACAACGGTTCACGTTTTTGGAGTCTTGTGTCGGAAGGAACTATCAACTGAATATTGTTGTTTCGGACAGCACGGAGTTTTCAATCTTTTTTACGGAACTGAATGAGGTTATGAAGGTTTTGGACTTAATTGGGATGAAAAATTTATAGAAATGGAATGGTGAGGGAGGAGAGAAAAAGATTCTTCGACAAGCTCGGAATGACAATTCGATATAATATGAATGAACATCAGCCCGCCATTGTGTGGTTTTCT
>JAZNLK010000058.1:0-26599 GCA_045579055.1 Clostridia bacterium | reverse complement strand
CGAAAGACCCATTTATGGGTAGCAAGTAAAAATACGCGCGACTGGCAGGTCAATAAAAGACGCACTTGTGCGTAGCTAGTAGAGAGTAGGGCTTTGCCCGAAAATGAAAAACCACCCGCTGTGCGGGTGGATGTTTATTGTGGAATAGAGTGTTAGTCGGAGTGATTATGTTCATAGAGCGGCTCGGTTCGGCTATACAATTTTTTGTAATAAGAGGGCGAGCAGCCTTTGTATTTGTTAAAAATACGGTTAAAGTATGAAACCGAAGAAAAACCCAGTCGGTTTGAGATTTCGGTTATGCTTATATCTGTTGAAAAATACGTATCGGCTTCGCATATCCTCACCCAGTTGAGATATTCAGTGAAGGTCAAACCGGTGCCTGCCTTGAAGAGTCTGCAAAAGTAAATTTTGTTCAAATTGAATTTTTTTGACAAATCATCAAGGGTCAGATTTTCGTCGTAATTATTGTTTATATATTCCAGAACGGGAAGCAGTTTTTGCGTTTCCTTGGAAGAAAAGTTATTTTCACCGCTTGAAATCTTGTCTCTGTATACTGTGCCGATTATCGCATAGGCATATGATTTTGTGAAATAGGTTGATGCAACATCACCCACAAATTGTTCATCGTTCATGCTTAAAATATTGTTTTTAATTATGCCATGTGCAGGATTTGTTGGCGAAAAACAGTATACTTTATTGCTGGAAATATGAACGTACATGGACAAATATTGCAAGGGCGGCTTGGCAATGAAGGGCATCTTCAATTGCAGTACATAAAAAGCTGTATCGTCTGTAAGCGTTTCGATTGAATGGGGAATGTTGCAGTCAATAAAAAGAATATCATTTATTTTTCCAATGGTTTCATAAGTGGTGGATGAAACTCTGACGCTTCCAGCCGTGATGTATATAAATTCGAGCTCGTTGTGGGAATGTAAGGGCCTTGTACAGCGTCCTTTTTTTATGGGGTTTGTATACCATACTCTATAAGGTATAGTAGGATTCTCAAAAGAAATTTTTTGTTTTTCCATTAAATCCCTCCAAAAGTTTATATTGTTCAAAAACAGGTTAATCGTTGCGTTGAAAAAAAACACGATTTACTATATTATTAGTATATAATATAATACAAAAAAAATCAACTCTTTTATGAAAGGAATGTTAAGATTGTCTAAAAATAGTTTGGATGCTTACAAATTTAATCAGGATGTGCAGGTTATTGATACATCCAAAAAAGTTAAAATAGGTATAATTGGTACGGGCTGGATTGCTTCTGCGCATATTCAGAAGTACCTTGAAATGCCTGATGTTGAAATTGTGTCGGGTGCGGATTTGGTTCCGGGAAAAACAGCAGAATTCTTTGCTGAAAACGGAGTGGAGAATGTAAAATGCTACAATAGTCATAAAGAGCTCATTGATGCAGGTGGTGTTGATGCTGTGAGTATTTGTACATATAATTCAACTCATGCGGAATGTGCAATTTATGCTCTGGAACACGGAGTGCATGTTTTGCTTGAAAAACCCATGTGCGTAACTCTGGAAGAAGCCATTGAAATCAGAAAGGCTGAAAAGAAGAGCGGAAAAATTCTGTCAATCGGTTTCCAGCCCAGATTCGACGATAATATGAAAATGGTTAAAGATATTGTTCAGTCAGGCGTTTTGGGTGATGTTTATTATATTCAGACGGGCGGCGGCAGACGTTGCGGAATTCCTACTCCATTCGGAACTACCTTTATTGAAAAGGATAAGGGGGTAATTGGTGCTTTGGGTGATATAGGCTGTTATTCGCTTGATATGGTGCTTAACGCAATCGGTTATCCCAAGCCTTTGACTGTTTCGGGCTATGTTTCGGACTTCTTTGGAAAAGACCCCGAATATTTCACATCAAAGGGCAAGCCGGCGGAATATGCAAATATATTTGGGGTTGACGATTTCGGTGCGGCATTTGTACGTCTGGAAGGCGGTATAATTCTTGACTTCAGAATTGCATGGGCCATGCATCTTGACACACCCGGTGATACAATAATTATGGGAACGAAGGGAAGTCTCAGAATCCCCTCAACTGAATGCTGGAACGGGTCAATCGGTGGAGATTTGAAGCTGTATCAGAGAATCGCCGGTAAGGATATTTGCACAGAATTCCCAATGCTTCCGACTGTTGATTGCTTTTATAAGAAAATCAGGTCTTTCATTGATGCAGTTAAGGATGGCGGAAAAGCTCCCATCCCTTCGGAGGAAATTATCATAAATCAGGCAATAATTGACGGTATAAACAAATCAAGCAAATTGGGTAAGGAAATAACAATAGAAATACCTGAAATATAGGAGTAAAATATGAAAAAACTTAAAGTTGGTCTTCAGTTATATGGGGTGCGTGATGCTATAGCTGAGAATATGGATTCCGCTTTTGAACGCATAAAGGAAATGGGGTATGATTATGTGGAGTTTGCTACCTGTACTTTTGAGAATAAAAGTGTAGCTGAGATAAAAAGTCTGCTTGACAAACATAACCTTAGAATTGCGTCCGCACATATGAATCCATATTCGGTTCTGGAAAAGGAAGAAGAAACATTGGAGATGTTGAAAAAGCTTGATATAAGATACAGTGTTATTCCAAGTCTTTCTCCCGATACTCTGGTTGACAAATGGGATGCTTTTACAAGTGATTTTGGAAAAATAGGCAAAATTCTCGTTGAAAACGGAATACAGTTTTTGTTCCATAATCACGACAGAGAGCTGAAAATGAAAATTGACGGTGTAACAGTGCTTGATAAACTGTACGAAACGGTTTCTTTGGATTTTCTCAAACCACAGTTTGATACCTGTTGGGTACACTATGCAGGATATGAGCCTACAGAGTATCTTAAAAAATATAGCGGCATGGTGGATGTAGTTCACATTAAGGATTATACCATTGCACAAGACGAAAAGGGTGAACTGTGCATACACTTCGCTCCTGTGGGATACGGGATTATGGATTGGGCAAAAATCCTTGGTGCGTGCAAAGAAAACGGCACTCGGTACGTGATTGTTGAGCAGGATTCGTGCTATGATGAAGATCCTTTTGAGTGTGCAAGAAAAAGCAGAAACTATTTAAAAGAAACTTTTGCAATATAATAATATTTGGATGTCAGGAGGGAAATATTGTGAAATTATCAGTGATGTCGCCCGTTCTTAATGAAATGGGTCTTGAGGATGCAATAAAGTATTTATCTGAACTTGGAGTAGAAAGTATGGAGCTTGGCGTTGGCGGTTATCCCGGCAAGGTGCTTTGCGATGCAGAGGATTTCTTGAAAAACCCTCAAAAGGTTGAGAGATTGAAGAGTCTTTTGAAGGAACATAATCTTGAGCTTTCGGCATTGAGCTGTCACGGAAATCCCATTCATCCCAATAAGGCAATTGCAGAATCCTTTGACAGAGATTTTGATAATGCTGTGATTCTGGCAGAGAAACTTGGTGTTGATACAATAATAGGTTTTTCGGGTTGTGCAGGTGATTGTGAAGGAAGCAAAAATCCCAACTGGGTTACTTGTGCATGGCCGCCCGATTATCTTGAAATTCTTGATTGGCAATGGAATGATGTACTTATCCCTTATTGGAAAAAGAAGTCAGAGTTTTGCAAGTCTCACGGCATAAAAAAGATTGCATTTGAAATGCATCCGGGATTTATGGTGTATAACCCCGAAACACTTCTCAGATTGCGTGAAGCAGTGGGTGACATTATCGGTGCAAATGTTGACCCCAGCCATTTGTTCTGGCAGGGAATTAATCCAAGTGAAGCAATTAAACTTCTTGGAAAGAAAAATGCAATATATCACTTCCATGCCAAGGATACAAGAATTGATGAAGCAAACTGTGCTGTTAATGGTGTTTTGGATACCAAAAATTATGGCGATATTCTGAATCGTTCATGGGTGTTCCGAACCGTAGGCTACGGACACGGCAAGGAGGTTTGGAACGAGATTATAAGCACACTCAAGGCTGTGGGTTATGATGGTGCAATAAGCATAGAGCATGAAGACGGGCTTATGTCCTCAAAGGAGGGTCTTGAAAAAGCAATCGCCTTTTTGAAGGAAGTTATAATTTATGAAACAGCAGGTGAAATGTGGTGGGCGTAGATAAAAATTATACTTTAGGCATTATTGGTTATGGCGGGATGGCAGGGAATCACCGCAAGCAACTGGAACAAGGAAATGTCAGGGTCCGACTGAAGGGCGTATTTGACATAAATCCTGAACGTCTGGAAGTTGCAAAAGAACAGGGATATGTTGCCTATGTGTCCAAAGAAGAACTTTTGCAGGATTCCGATATAGACATTGTTCTTGTGGCTGCCACAAATGAGGTTCACAAGGATTTGGCGGTGGAGGCTTTGCTTGCGGGAAAACACGTTATTTGCGAAAAGCCCGTAACAATGACCTCTGCTGAACTTGAAGAAATTATTGCCATGGCAAAAAAATGCGGAAAGGTATTTACGGTTGACCAGAACAGACGTTTTAACCGGGATTTTATTAATCTGTGGAGAACAATTGATTCAGGAAAAATAGGTAAGCCGTATGTGATAGAGTCAAGGGTTGAGGGCTCAAGAGGCGTTCCTGCAGGCTGGCGTACTGAAAAAGCAAAAGGCGGCGGAATGATGCTTGACTGGGGAGTTCACCTCATTGACCAGTTGATGTATATGTGCAGGGAAAAGGTCACAAATGTATATTGCAAGATGTACAGTATCAATTATGATGAGGTTGATGACAATTTCAGACTCACTCTGACATTTGAAAGCGGATTAACTGCACACATTGAGGTTTCTACCAATAACTTTATTACACATCCAAGGTTTTACGCTTTTGGAACCGAAGGCTCAATTATTATAACAGATTGGAACGGCAGTGGAAAAGTGGTAAGAAAGCTTTGTGACGACAATCAATGGGATGTTGAAATCAAAAAGGTCAAGGCAGGTCCCACAAAAACAATGGCACCCAGAAATGCTGACACTGTTGAAGAAACCATTCTCACAGAACCAAAGGATGTTGTGGATAATCTTGACCCTGTTTATGAGCAGCTTGTGAACGCAATTGAAGGAGCGGAGTTGCTTATAAAGCCCGAAGAAGCGTTGCGTGTTATGAAGGTTATGGAGGCGGCGTTTGAATCTGCGGAAAAACAGATTACGGTTAAAACGGAAATATAGACCGCGATATTTAGGGTGAATTTTATGAATGAATTTTTTAAAAGTGCAGTTCCTGTATGGGTAAAGGATGCCGAAGAACTGATGAATTGCAGAGTTAGATTCAAGGCACTTGCGGGCATTACAAACTCTAAGAAGACAACAATAAGGATTGCGACATCAGGGGTTTATCAGTTGACGGTAAACGGTTCATTTGTTGCTTATGGCCCTGCAAGGGCAGGAAAAGGTCACTTCCGTGTGGATGAATGGGATATATCCCATTGGCTGACAAAGCCCTGTAATGCTGTTGTGGTTGAGGTTTGCGGCTATAATGTAAACAGTTTTTACATTCAGGAGCAAAACTCCTTTCTTGTGGCAGAAATTTCAGAAGGAGAAAAGGCAATTGCATGGACGGGCGAGCATTTTTCAGCACAGATTAATCCTCACTACATACAAAATGTTCAGCGTTACAGCTATCAGCGACCCTTTCTGGAGGCATACAAAATCAAAACAGTGGATTCGTTTCTGACCGATTCTGAAAAAGGTAATGAGGTTTTGTGCCGGGTTCGGGGCGGTGGGCTGTTGAAAAGATATGCTCCTTATCCTGAGCTTGAAAGAATTTTTGCGGAAGAAACCGGTCTGAACGGATCGGTTGAGTTTTGCAAACCCTGGAATTATGTCCGTGACAGAGCCATTACCGAAATCGGTACAACACTTCGGGGCTTTGAATTTTCTGAGCTTGATATATGTGTTTCGGATATGTGTCAGGAAATGGTATTCAAGCCTTTGAATGAGAAAGCGGAGGATAATATTCCCGAAAATGGTTACAGGATATACAGCTTCCCGTATAATGCCACGGGAATGCTTACAATGTCAGTGGAATGTAAAACGGATGTTAAATTATTTGTGTTTTTTGATGAGATTCTCAGCGGTGAAATAATTGATTTCAGCCGTCTTGACTGTGTAAACGCCGTGTATTATGAATTGCCGTCAGGAAAGCATGATTTACGGTTCTTTGAAGTATACACAATGAAATATGTTCAGGTGGTGACGGTTGAAGGTGATTGCAATATAAAAAGCATAGGTATGGTTGAATATAAGCATCCGCCCATACAAAACAAAATTGAAACATCGGACGGAGTTGCGGAAAAAATTGCCCGTGCTGCAATAGAAACCTACCGTCAGAACAGCGTTGATGTGTTTATGGACTGTCCCTCCCGTGAACGTGCAGGCTGGCTTTGCGACAGCTTTTTTACAAGCAGAACCGAGTTTTGCCTCACGGGTAAAAGTATTGTGGAGAAATCCTTCCTTGAAAACTTTTTGCACGAAGAATCATATGAGGGTTTGCCTGAAGGCATGGTTCCCATGTGTTATCCTGCTGATTGCTATGGCGGATTGCATATTCCAAACTGGGCGATGTGGTTGATTCTTGAACTGAAGGAGTATTTGCAAAGAACAAATGACAGAGAACTTATACAAAGGTTTGAAAAGAAGGTTTTCGGTCTGTTGAAGTATTTTGAAAGGTTTGAAAATTCAGACGGACTCCTTGAAAATCTTGACGGTTGGGTTTTTGTTGAGTGGTCAAAGGCAAATGATTTGGTTCAGGATGTGAATTATCCCACAAATATGCTGTATTATGCAACACTCAAAGCCGCAGCAGAACTATATGGAATGCCACAATTATATGATAAAGCGGAAAAAATCAGGGAAGTTATTTTGAAGCAATCCTTTAACGAAAAGTTCTTTTGTGACAATGCGGTAAGGAAAGAGGGAAAACTGATTCTAACGGGTGAATGTACCGAGGTTTGTCAGTATTATGCATTCTTCTTTGGTATTGCAAAAAAGGAAACCCATGAAGAATTGCTTGACATAATAATTAACTTTTTTGGCCCCAACCATGATACAGGCGGTGAATTTGCTCATATTTATCCTGCAAATGCGTTTATAGGCAATTATCTGAGAATGGACATTCTGATGAAATTCGGCTGTTATGAAATGGTTCTTGAAAACATGAAGAGTTTTTTTGGATATATGGCTGAAAGAACGGGAACTTTGTGGGAACATACAGATACTCAAGCAAGCTGTAATCACGGCTTTGCAAGCTATGCTTACTGTTTGCTTTATGAATTGCAGAACAAAGGCTTTTTGAAAGGAACGAAAAAATCATGACTACGAGAATACCAATCCCTGAATTTGATGGGGATTTTATCAGAATTTATAACCCCGGCGGGGATGTTTACAAGGGTCTTGACACGCCAAGCTTTCAGAATGGAAAATTCTATGATGAATGGATTACAAATGATTTTTCTGTGCTGAAAGACGAAAATACTTGGCACATTGTGGGCATAACACATCCCAGACCCAAGGGCTTTAAGAATGAGTTTGATTATGATGTGAAAGATATTCACGAAGCGGAGTTTCAGTTGTTTCATTGCTGTGCCGAGGCAAAAAGCTTTAAAGATGTTTTTGCTGAGGAAACATTCAGAGATTGCGAAAAGATACTGTATCCTCAGGAAAGACCGGGCGACAGACCTGAAATGTGGGCGCCTCACATTATGAAGCATGATGGACTGTATCAGGTGATTTATAGTCCTCAGGAAATGCGTAGAATGGTAAGCGGTGATTTTGCAGACTGGAAAAAAGCATCTTCATTGTTCAGCTGTACGGATAATGAGGCAAGAGACCCCTTTATATTCTATGAAAATGACACTTTTTATTGTCTTTATGTGGAGGAAGGACATCTCAAATACCGAACCTCACAAAATATGGAGGAATGGACGGAGGAGCGGCTTTTCCAAAAGCCCTTTTTCCTGAATTGCGATACCGAATCGCTTTATGGGGAATGTCAGATTGAGTCACCCTTTTTGTTTAAACGAAATGGTTTTTATTATCTGCTCTGGTGCTTTTTTGACAATCGGAATGGCTGTTATGACAACAGAACGATGGTTTTCGCAGCTGATACAATTGAAGGTTTGTATAACACTGCACCTATTACCATGCTGAGGGGACACGCTCCCGAAATTGTTGTTGACGATGATGGTGAATGTTATTTCCTGAGTGTATATTATCCTCAAAACGGAATAAGTGCCGTTAAAATAAAATGGGTATAATTTGTTATCAACTGCCGGTTGGATAAGTGCTGAAAAAAACATACATTACCTACGTTTATAGTTGATAGGGGTTTGTGGTATAATGTCATATATAATAAATTTGTTGTGAGGAATATTATGGAAACTGTGGGTTTTAAAATTAAGCAAGCCCGATTGCGTAAAGGTTTATCTCAAAAAAATTTAGGCAAGCTGATAGGTGTTAGTGACCGGGCTGTTTCTAAATGGGAAACAGGATTGTCAAAACCATCCGTTGAAAATTTGTTCCTTATTTCTGATGTATTAAATGTACCGATGGAATTCTTTAAAAGTGGCGATGTGAAAACATTTAACAATATTGAATTATCAACGGAAATGGAGTCCATAACGGAGTTGTACAAAATTGGCAGAGGTCCTTCCAGTTCTCACACCATTGGTCCTGAGCAGGCATGTAAGATTTTCGGTGATAAAAACTCGGATGCCGACAGATTTAAGGTGGTTCTTTATGGTTCGCTTGCAAAAACGGGGAAAGGTCATGGGACAGATGTTGTAATAAAAAAGACACTTGCTCCAAAATGTTGCGAAATTGAATTTAATACGATGGAGATTAACTTGAAGCATCCCAATACGATGGACATAATAGCTTTTAAAAATGATGTAATTATAGATAAAGCCCGGGTGTTCAGTGTTGGCGGTGGAAGTATTTCTTTTGATGATTCTAAAAGTCAAAAGCCAACAGCTACTTATTTACAAACGAAATTTTGCGAGATATCCGAATATTGTAAAGAAAAATCAATCAGATTATGGGAATATGCGAGAGAGAAGGAAGACGAAAACTTTGAGGAATATATGAACAGAATCTGGGAGGTTATGAAAGAATCAATTCAAAAAGGGCTTGAGGATGAAGGTGTGCTTCCCGGAGGACTCGGTGTCAGCAAGAGAGCCAAGTTTTTGTTTAATAATCAACACATTGATGAGAGCGTAAGTTTGAAAGTAACAAGAATGGTTTGTTCTTATGCTTTTGCTGTGGGTGAGCAGAACGCTTCGGGTGAACAGATTGTAACAGCTCCGACTTGCGGAGCAGCAGGAGTTGTCCCGGCGGTTTTATATTACTACCAGCAGAAAAATAAATACAGCGATGAACAAATTGTAAATGCCCTTATAACTGCCGGAATTATTGGTGATATAATAAAAACCAATGCATCAATTTCGGGAGCAGAATGCGGTTGTCAAGCAGAAATAGGAAGTGCTTGTGCAATGGCGGCTGCGGCTCTTGCAGAACTTTTTGAGCTTAGTATTGACAAGATTGAGTATGCGGCAGAAATTGCCATAGAACATCATCTGGGTCTCACTTGCGATCCTATATGTGGCCTGGTGCAGATTCCGTGTATAGAGAGAAATGCTGTTGCGGCTATGCGGGCAATTGATGCAGTTAGTCTTGCTAGTTTCTTATGGAGTACAAGGAAGATATCATTTGATAAGGTTGTAGAAACAATGAGAATGACAGGGTTGGATATACATTCTTCCTATAAAGAAACTGCAGAAGGCGGATTGGCTAAAATAAGTATAGATTAGGAATGTACAAAATTGTTGTAGCTTAAAATCTTTAAGAAAAAAATTAAAAAATAAATAAATAGAAAAGAAAGGGGAAGGTCTAAAACGGGTTTAGACCGAAATGAAAAAATGTTAAAGGTAAAACGATTTGTTGGATTTGTGTTAGTTCTCGTACTTGTTTGTTCGTTACTCGCGGGATGCGGCAACAATACGAGTGATGCTGACGGTAACACTCTTGTGTGGTTGGTTCAGGGAACTTCCAAGGATGATACTCTCAAAGTACTTAAAATGGTTACGGAAAAACTTGAAGAAAAAACCGGAGCAACAGTTAAATTCAAGTTTGTGGAAACCAGCAACTATGATTTGGTTCTCTCGTCAGGAGAAAAGGTTGATCTGATAGCGGCTCCCGATTACCTAAATTATTGGGCAAATTGTGAAAAGGCGGCTTTTGCGGAAATCACCGATGATGATTTGAAGCAATTTGCTCCTTATGTTTGGGAAAATGGTCAGGATTATCTGGCAGCTTCAAAATATGATGGTGTTCGCTATGGTATACCCGGTATGAATAAAACCTACACAGATATGTGTTATGCCGCAAGAGGCGATTTGATGGACAAGTATGGCATTGCAGATTTGAATTCAATTGAGAATGTTGAAAAATACCTTGATGCTGTAGCAAAGAATGAACCCAATATGATTCCTTTTGATATGACAGGCGGTCAGTTTTATTGGTTAATAAATCTTTTTGCACACGATTGGGGTTGGGCTACTCCCGGTTCGATGAACTATGCAAGTACAATTTACTACAACATAAATGATCTGGAAAAGAAACCTTTTATTGCAACCGAACAACCTGAAATGAAAGAATTTACCGCAAGAATGAAAAAGTGGAAGGATAACGGATATTTTTCAAGGAGTGTTTTGTCGAACAAGACTGCAGTAACAGAATCCTTCATTAACGGACGCTCTGCTTTGGCTATTACGAGTGGTGGGACAATAAACTGTAATGCCATATACAGAGGTGTTGTCGAAAAAGGTCACGAAGATTGGGATATTCGTTTTTACAGTGCAACTCAGAAAATGCAGAGACAGTATAACAGCATGAACACTAATATTTCAATATCATACGCTTGTAAAAATAAGGAACTTGCTCTTAAAGTGATTAATACGGTGTATGAAGATCAGGAAATATATCGTTTGCTGAGATACGGAATTGAAGGAGAACATTATACGGTTGATGCTGACGGAAATTATGAAGTGAAGTTGATAAATGGTGTACAGAAATATGCACCATTAACAAATGGAATTATCAATGATGCTCACGAATATAAAACAAAAATGTTGTTTCCAGGTTCTGATGAGCTGTCAGCCAAACTTGAAAGTACACATATAAACGATCCGTTTATTAACTGTGTGGTGTCAGATCCTTCACTTCGCGAAATAGATGTTGCAATTACTGAAATCACACAAACTATGACACAGTCAAGATGCTACGGTTTTGTGGATGATATTGACAAGTCTTTGGCAGATGAAACAAAAGCATTGAAAAAAGCCGGCGTTGAAAAGATAATGGAAGTTTGGAAGGCAAAAATGAGCAAATTTGCAGAAGAAAACAGAGGACTTATTGAAATGGCTAATGAAGAAAATGCGGCAAAGTTGCAATAGTTTTATATGGACAAAAAGGTGGTAGTGTAATTGAGTAAGATGGAAACAGCAAGGAGTATAACAAGTAAATCTAAATTTGGATTGCTACGCGAAGTAAAGAAAAACAAAACTTTGTTCTTGATGATTTTGCCGGCAGTTTTGTTCGTATTTATTTTCTCGTATGTGCCAATGGGTGGGCTTGTGATTGCTTTTAAGAATTACAAGATGAACCTAGGGATTTTTGACAGTCCGTGGGTTTGGTTTGACAATTTTAAGTATTTTATATCATCAGGAAAGATGTGGTCATTGACCTGGAATACCCTTGGATATAACATTGTTTTCTTACTTGTAGGAACAGTTGTGAAGGTTATTATGGCAATTTTTATATACGAAATGTGTACAAAATACTACAAGCGAACACTTCAAAGTGTAATGATGTTGCCGTATTTTCTTTCGTGGGTAGTTATCGGTGGAATGGCATATAATCTGCTTAATTATGAGTTTGGAGCGGTGAATAATTTCTTGGTAAAATTGGGCTTTGAAAGAATCGATGTATATGGAACGCCCGAGGCTTGGAAATACATATTTACAGGTTTTGTTGTGTGGCAGGGAACCGGATACGGAATGATATTTTACCTTTCTGCCCTTACGGGGATTAACCCAGAGCTTAATGAAGCGGCATATCTTGACGGGGCAAGCTTGATGCAACGTATCAGATACATCACCCTTCCGCTGATTATGCCTACCACTTTAATAATTATTCTTTTGGGACTGGGCGGAATTTTGAAGGGAAATCTGGATATGTTCTATCAGCTTGTGGGCAACAATCCCAATTTGTATGCTGAGACGGATGTTATTGATACATATGTCTTCAGAACATTGACAACTGTAAAGGATTATTCCGTTACAACAGCGGTAGGTTTATATCAACAGGGTCTGGGGTGCATACTTGTGTTAACGGTTAATGCCATTGTTAAGAAGTTTGATGCAGATTCTGCAATTTTCTAAGGAGGAAATATCATGAAAAAGTCACGTGAAGAAATTATATTTAATGTAGTTGCATTAACTGTAACGACTTTATTCGCAATAATCTGCATACTTCCGATTCTTTTGACAATTTCAGGATCTTTTACCTCAGAAGAGGCAATATATCGTGGTCTGAAGTTGATACCTGAAGAAATTAGTCTTGATGCATATAAAATGATTTTTGCCAGTCCGGATGCTATGTTGAACGGTTACACCACAACAATTTTAGTTGTTGTGGTAGGGACGGCTTTGAGCCTTTTTATAACCAGCATGACCGCTTATGTTCTTTACAGAAAAGATTTTAAATATAGAAATGCATTTTCATTTTTCTTTTTCTTTTCGACGCTGTTCAGTGGAGGTCTTGTTCCAAGCTATATTTTGAACTGTGCGCTGGGGCTTCGCAATACTTATACGGTTCTTATTCTTTCGGGCGTGTTTAGCGTGTTCAATGTTATACTTATGCGCACTTATTTTACCGGAAACATACCGCAAGCACTGATTGAGTCGGGAAAAATTGACGGAGCGGGAGACTTCAAGATATACAAGGACATTGTACTTCCTTCGGCGGGACCGATTCTTGCAACAGTTGGTTTGATTACAGCTCTTTCATATTGGAATAGCTGGCAGCCCGCGATGCTTTATATAGACGATCCAAAGATGTATACCCTTCAATATTATCTGCAAAGATTGTTTAATGAGGCCGCATCAAACGCACAGATGGATCAGGCGGCTAATCAATTTAAGCAAGTGCCGGCAGAAGGTTACAAGCTTGCAATGACAGTTATGACCATAGGACCGGTGGTACTGTTCTATCCCTTTGTTCAGAAATATTTTGTTTCAGGTGTAACAGTTGGTGCAGTTAAGGGCTAAAAGTATTGAATAAATAAAATAGAAAAGAGGTAGAGAAATGTTAAAAAAAGTATTATGTCTTCTTATGGTAGTATCAATGTTGACATCTATGGTGTTTGCAACAGATGATGCAACAAATTTTGAAGGCTATCAAGGGATAAAGACTTCAAACATAACATTTCAGGGCATGGGAACGGACGGACTTACTCCGGGAGATGAGGTGACAGCTTCTGTTACTGCAATCAAGCCTGAAGGTGAAGCACAAAAGGCTGTCTTTGTTCTGACATTGTATATGAACAAAAAGATGATTGATGTGGCAATGAGTGAAGAAGCCACTATTGAGGCGACACCTGTTTCAATGCAGGCATCAATCACTATTCCTGAAGATGCATCTGCGGAATACGAGCTTAATGCCTCTCTTGTGGAGCCTGAGTACGGATTCAGTCCACTTTCGAATCCTGCGTATTATCCCACAAGGGCAGAGCAGATGCAATATCCTTTGAAAAGTGTTTCGCTGGATGGCGAGAACTTTGTGGGTTTTTCACTTGATGAAACGGAATACAGTGGACTTGAAATTGTTGAACGAGTGAAAAATGAGTCGGATTATCTGAATAATGTGAAATATCATTATTATCCCGAAATTAGTGCAGGGTTGGCGGATTTGGGAATAAAACTTTCCGAGTCGGAAACCGAGGAATATCCCGGAAGCTTTAAGCTGGTATCGGAATTCAGCGACGGAAGCACTGCGGAACACAGCTTTGGAATTGATTTGCGGAAACATTCGGTAAAGAAATATACAAATGATTCTGATTTTTTGATGGTTCACAATGAACTCCGTTCCAACGAAAGTGCTGTTAAGCTGCTGCCGGGATTAAACGGTAGATTTCAGCTTGCATACTTATATGCAAATCTTCACGGAAGCCGTGACCTATATAGTCAGGAAATTGAGGATGCAGGTAGCCGTTGGGCAGGAAACGAATTTAGTCCTTTCACCGACCAGCGTCACCAGCTAACATACATTGATCCTTCCCTTGAAGGCGGTGACTATTACGTTGTTTATGGTGTGTGGCTGGCGGCAAAGTCAACGGGTACAGAGCTTTGCAGCTTTGAAATTGACTGCGATTCCGAGATAAGTATTCTCACGGTTAATGATACTACATTTCCCGGATGGTCAAAGGCATCAAATAAGCAATGGGGATTAATCAGATATATGAATGCTGATTACTGGAAAGCCTTTGAAGCAATCGGACTTGTCCCTACTTATGGTTTTATAGATGACTGGAGAAGACTTCCGGCAGGTACAAATGAAGAAAAACTGGCACAAATGCTGGAAAAACCTGAATTTGAATACATAAAGACGGCGTATGAGAATGCTGACGACGCAGCAAAGGCACAGTTTACTGCCAATGCAGTGGCTGAAGGCGGATGGGCAGGAAGCCTATCTTCACGAAACTATAAGTTTGTTGAGATACCCGAAGGTCAGGACAGTGTTACGGTTACGGTTCCAAACTGGAACGAAGCTTCTCAAAGCTCGTCTATAATGATTGTTGTGAAACCTGCAAAAAAGGTTAACTAATCGGAATAACGCCGATGTATTATAATATTTTTGCCTGTTTCTGCTGTGACGGAGGCTGGGAGATATCATCGGCATTATTTATATGACAACTTGGGTGAGACAAAATACCGCAAAAATTCGATAGCTTGATTTTTTGTACTTTTGCGAAAGAAGACTGCTTGATTATTTTGATAAGAGCATTTGTGCACTTATCTCCGGCCACTTGATTTGGCAGATATGAATTTGCAGAGGTCAAGGTCAAATATTCGAATATAAGCGGTAAAAAAACTAAAAAGGAGATAAAAAATGAAAAAGATTATGAAAAAGTTCTCATGTTATCTGTTGGTGCTTGTTATGCTCGCATCCTGCATCACCGTAAACACTTTTGCGGCAGATGTTGAGTCAACAATGATTGAATTCGTTGATGTTGCGGCAGAGGGCGATGCCCCTGCAAAGCTTCAGGCAAAAACAATGTTCAAGAACATATCATCGGAAAATGCAAAGGGCACTTTAATGGTGGCAAGCTATGTGAATGATGTATTGGTGAACGTGGATTGTGCTACCTCAAAAGAGCTTGCTCCCGGTGCAGAGGATATGCTCATTGCAGAAATTGCAAAAACAGACGGTGCTGAATATAAGGCGTTTGTTTGGGATGGCACAGACCTTTCACCCGCAGCGGCTATTGCAACAACAACATTTAGCGGTGAGCTGCTCACAGACATCACAATTGACGGCGTAAGTATGTCAGAATATGCACATGATCCTCAGAATTTTGATGCGGCAACAAACACATATAATCTTTACATTCCCGGTGGTTCTGTTGTTCCTGTTGTAAAGGGTGTTGTGAACACTGCAGACAGCAGCATCTTTACAAAAACAATTTACAACGTGAATGGACCTACTGCTGTTGCAACAGTAACAGCAACATCGGGCAATGTTACAAAAACATATACCCTCAATTTCAGTGCGGTTGTTGAAAACAATGATTTTCATTCGGTTGTAATGGAGACAGAAAACGGTTATATTGATGGTAGGGATCCTGCATTCTGGTCAGGAACCATGAGTGCTGAGGCGGTTGCTGAAACACCGATGCTTGTTACTCCCAAATGGTACCCGTTTGAATATGACGGAATTTTGAGAAAGAATTTGAGTGATGGTGCAAACTTGACTTCGGATAGCAGGTACAGCGTAGAAGCCGGATATACAACGGACGTTGTTGAAGATGACCTTGTGGGCTGTGATTATTTTGCTGTCCCGGTGTCAACTTCCGATGATCCAAAGAATGATATGATTAAACCGGCTAACTCTGACTATAATTATATTATGAAGTTTAACATTAATAAGGATTCAAAAATAATTATTTTGTCGAGAACCGGAAAAGCCTACGAAGGATTCGATTATATAGGAAATTCGCTGAAAATAGGTGCGTTTCTTAATAATTCATCAGGAGGAATTGTATGGGGTTATTGTGCAAGATATGAAAAGGAAGTGCAAGTGCCTGAGGGGGCTGAAGTCGCAGAAGTTGTAATTCCGGTGCATACTGCAGAAGCAGCAACCGATGTTGATGCTCCTATGATAGTTATTGCTCCTCCGAGCATTAAAGACCTCGTGCCTCATATTTCAGATTTTAAAAATCATGTAGGCAATAAAACCTGGACACAGTATTGGGCGTATAATCATGATGTATCAGAAGCAGAAGCTCCGGCTGAACCTACAAGAGATGCTTATGGTGCTGCAGGCGGTGTCGGTCAGATTCCTGCTAATGTAGGTCAATATGGAGCAACATTCATGCAGCTTGAAAACAGTCTTTCTGATAATTCAAGTGGTAAGCTGCTTCACGGAAGTAGTTCTGCAACTCAGTTTGTTCTTGAAGATATAAGTGATGCATCAGGTCTTGCAGACGGATATTATTTACAGCAGAGCAGTTACTTTATTCCATGGTTTGGTAACTATGCCGATTGGGTATATGAAGCATTCTGGGTTCCGGAAGCAAACCAAGAAAAAGCGTGGAAACCATGGTATACCTTTAAGGTAAATGCTCCATGCGAAGTTAAGATTCTGTTTAATAAAGGATACGAAAGCGTGGGCTTCTGTGAACAATACGGCTGGACAAAGTGTGACCTTACAGAAAGTGTATATACAGGAGGCAGATGGGACGGAAGTGCGTATGGAAGCATGGAAAACGCACTTATGTACACAAAGAAATTTAGCAAAGGTGATATAGTTGAACTGTATAGCATGTATAACAGTCCTCAAAGAGCTAATATTGGAGTTAATACTGCTGTACCGTATATGACAATTGTTGAATTTTAGGATTTAGAACATGAGGAGGAAGATTATGAGATTACGGTCAATACTGGTGGGTGCGTTTGTGACATGTATGTTGCTTTTCAGCACTGCATCGGCAGAAATGATTACATACACAATAGATGATATTGAAGGTACCATTACTGTTACTGCCGCCCCCCAAGATTTGGGCTACGGCGAGGCTGTGACTGTTCTGCTGGTGAAAACCGAGCAGGATGAGAGTGAAGAAACGGCTACCTTGAGAAGACAGAAGACACTCAGTCAACTGAAAAGCGAGGAGCTTTTGATGGCATATGTTCAGGGTATAACCGACAGAGACGGTAAGTTTACCACAGAGATTGCTCTTGACCAAAGAGGCGACTATACTCTCATAGTTGTGAATCCTCAAACGGGTGTCCCTGAAGAAAAGAGTTTTTATTACTCAACAAGGGACAACAAAATTACTTTTATAAAAGAAACTGCCTCATTGTTGGGTGCGGAGGGGGCTGACCCCTCCGTCCTTGAGGCAAAGCTCAATCTTGAAAAAAAGGAAAAGAGCGATACTGCAAGAGTTTTTGATGTTGCAGGTGCAGATAACGTTGTGTTCAGTGTTTCGGAACAGGGCCTTGCAGATGTATTCTTCAATTTGCTTAAAAATGAAGCAAAGGATGCAAAAAAGGATATAAAAACATATATCGAAAATATGACGCCTGAGACTTTTGTTGAAAAACTGACATTGTCGGCACAGCTGACATCAATGACTGAGGGCTTGGGCGCAGTAATGGATTACAGCGGAGATTTTTCTCCTGCGTCGGATTATGTGGAAACATACAACAATAAAGTGACTGATGCTGAAAAAGCGGAGTTCACAAAGTATTTCAAAGGAAAGAAGTTTTATTCGAAGGCAGATGCACTGGATTGTTTTTATGAAAGTGTTTGTCTGAGTGTGATTACGAAAAATAGCGGTTGGGGCAATTATCAGTATCTTATCGAAACCCATGGAAGTGATATGGGCATAACAAGGATGGATGAATATAATAAACTGAAAAATCCCGTAAAGGTTACTGATTATCTTACCGGAAAATACACAACAGTTGAGGCGTTTGCAAAAGCTGTTGACAATGGTATCAAAGAACTTACAAGCGGCGGTAAAGGCTCAGGTTCGGGCGGAGGTTCAGGTTTCGGTAGCATGGGCGGATTTTCGGGCGGTATTAGCGGAGTGATTGAAAAAGATCCCGGAAAGACTCCTGCACCACAGACGATTGTAAGAATGTTTAAAGATACAGATGACGTTTCATGGGCGGTTGAAAGCATTGAAGCACTGGCTAAGGCGAATATTGTTGCCGGTGTTGGAAACGGATACTTTGAACCTGAAAGAAACGTGAAGCGTGAAGAATTTGTTAAAATGGCGGTTCTGGCTGCCGGACTTCAAGCTGATAAGAAAGAAATTAAGTTTATTGATGTTAAAGACGGTGAATGGTACTGCGAGTATATTTCGCCTGCTTTGGAAAACGGAATTATAACAGGTATTTCGGAAAATATGTTTGGTATTGGTGAGAACATTACCCGTCAGGATGCGGCGGTAATTCTTTTCAGAATTGCTGAAAAGGCAGGCAAGGTAATGATTACTGATGAAACATTGTTTAGTGATGATAATAATATTGCGGATTATGCAAAAGAGGCTGTTTATTCCCTCAAGTACTGGAAGGTGATTAACGGACGTGATGGAAATGAATTCTGCCCTGAAGCCCCCCTCAGTCGTGCTGAAGCCGCAAAAATGATATATGGGTTGATGCAGAAAATGTAAGGAGTGGAAACAGTGAAAAAAATAGTATGCTTTTTATTGGTAGTTGCGTTGGCGTTTCCATCGCTGATGGTATTTGCTGATACGACTGAAATCGTGGAGAGTGCAGATGTTGTCGGTGTTGATGCGGCAGATGTTTTGCGTTCCTTCGGGGTTGCAGATATTGAGTATGACGAGCTTGCTTCACCAATGTCACGCAGTGAGTTCGCAAAGTATGTGAGCATAATCGGAGGTTATGTTACGAATACAGAGGCAGCGGAGGAAGAAGATTATAATACCTATATTGATGCTCTTGTTTCGGCAAAGATTGTGAGTGAAGGCGGGACTGAATTTGAGCCCGAACGTCAGATTACAATGCAGGAAGCAATTGCAATGTTGGTAAGAACCTTGGATTATGATTATCCTGCAGAAGCAGGCGGCGGTTATCCGACCGGATATATGAATATTGCAAAAAGACTGGACTTGTTTGATAAAACAGGTGGAGCAGAAGCTTTGGTGACTAAAGGCGTTGCGGCACAGCTTTTGGTTAATGCTCTCAATACAGACGTGATGAAAACTCTTGGTTTCAGTGAAGGTAATGAGATTTTGGGTGAAGTTGAAGGATACACCTTGGCATACCGCACATTTGGGATACTGCATTTGAGAGGTGTTGTTGATGCGGTGGATATTACAGCACTCAAGGGTGAAAATACAGTTCCTTTGTATCACATAAGCTGTGGCGGAGTTGAGATTTATTATGAACAGCTTAATCCCCGTGATTATCTTGGTTATGAGGCTGATATATATTACACAGAACGCCGTGCAGACAGACGACTTGTGTTGAAACATATTGCAAAAACTGAACGTAACAATGTTACAGAAATTTCGGTTGCAAATATCCGCAGCATCAATTATGGCAACATTGAATACTATGAGGGTGACAAGGAAAAGAAAATCAACATAAGTCCCGTTGTGGCACTTGTGTATAATGGTGCGGCTTCGGCAGAACCTCTTGATATGGCAAGTCTTGACGGTATGTCTGGTAATATCAGGATCCTGGACAACGATTCGGACGGCAGAGGCGATGTTATTTTTGCAAATCTCTATACGGATTATGTTGTGTCTGCGGTTGAACCATCTGTAAAGTTGGTATTTGACCGCTATGACAAGACAAAAAATCTTGTGATTGACACAACGGTTGACGACCCGTACACAATTATTTTTGACAAAAACGGTAAGGAACAAACTCTGCCAAAGATTAAGAAGGATTATGTTCTTTCGGTATATGAAGCAAGGAATGATGCGGACCAAAGATATATTGAAGTTAGATTGTCGGGAGATATTGCAGAAGGTATTGTTGAAAAGTTGCAGAAAAACGGCAACGAAACAATCATCATGTTGAACGGCAAGGAATACGTTATGACGGAAAATTGTTATGACAACTGTGGTGTATTGGTGAAGCCCGGAATGAAGATTACGGCTCTTCTGAATCAGGAGGGATACATCGCCGGAATTAACTTCGGAGATGCTGAAATGATGTATGGTTACATCACAAATGCAACGGCAAATGACGAACCCTTTGCAAGCAACATTAAGCTGCGTATTTTCACCGTTTCGGGAGAATTTATTGTCCTTGATACGGCAAAAACATTTGCAATAGATGATATTTCTTATCAAGGCGCACCCGATACGGCATTTACTCATTTAAATACCTCGGCAAGAGCTATTTATGCTAATCTGGATGCGGGGATATACACACAGCCCATCCGCTATAAAATCAACAACGAGGGGTTGCTCACATATGTAGACACAATATGCAAGGACAATCTGGGAACACTGGCTTACTCAAGGGATGTTTTGGGCAAAAATGCCTTGTACAGAATCGGGTCATATTCGTCGGACGAGCATACATATGGATTGAGATATAACGCTACAAACTATGGCAACATAATAGGCAATCTTGGAGGAAAGTTTGCTGTTTCACGAAGTAGCTTGATTCTTGCAAGCCCTGACCCTATGGTTGATAACAATGATGAGTATTATCAGAAACTCAACATAAACTATTTTATTCAGGGAGTGCCCTATTTTGCTGAGGCATACACAGATATTCCTAATTCAATGGCCGGTAAATTGATTCTGATTAAAAACTCTACTGACAGAATGGTTGTGAGTACTCTTCAGAGAATGGTTGTTATTGAAAGTGTGGGCGAAGCTCTTGTTGATGACGATGTGATGAAAACAATTACTGTGGTTGGAGAAGGAGGCAGGGTTGAATATCTTTGTCCTTTGGATTTCACCTTTGCAAAGAAGTATTATTCAACCGAAACTTCAACGGCTCCCGATTCAATTGTTGTTGACACAACTCTTCCAAATACATTGACGGCTGATGACTTAAAGCCCGGTGACATTGTGCGTATAAAGAATAATCAAAAGGGAACTGTTGCAGAAATTCACCTTTTGTACAGAATTGAAGACGGGCTGGAAAAAGGAAAGCACAGCGGTTTTGAAATTAACCGGACCCATTCATGGGCAGCTCCCGACTATCGTGAAACAGACCCAAGCCAGAGATATATGGCGGCATATCACGGTGTTTTGTGTTCGGGTTATGTTGTGAGAAAGGCAGACGAGGGCTTTATGATTCTCAGAACCGAAATTCCCGGCAAGCTGACGAACTATAACGAAAATCTCCTTGATTTTTATACGTATTCCAACTGTATATTTGTAGTTTATGATACACAGGCACGAGGCGGACAAAAGGCTCAGTTGGGTACGGCGGCGGATTTGTTTGCTTATGACGATGTGGGCGAAGAGTATTCAAGAGTTCTTGTTCAGTCAACTGTCGGTTGTGCCAGCGTTGTGTTCATCGTAAAGTAGGAGGCGAAGAAAAATGAGATTTATTTCAAGTAAAAATAAGATAAAGAGACTGGTTTTGTTTGGCTGCTCTGTTTTTTGTCTGTTGTCGGTTGCTGCATCTTCGTTTTCTGTATATGCTTATGCACCCAGAAAGGACGACCGTTTCGTGATAGGACGTAATTTGGCAGGCCCCAATGATTTGTTTCTGGATGATTTCAGCTTATATGAAGAGGGTGAAGAACCGCAGGATTACGTAACACACGAGAATAATGGTGCAATTGAAACAGCTGCATACAAGGATAAAAAGGGTAACGAGGGCGTTGCCTTGTGTATGACGGACACGCTTATGGGTGACACTTATTCCGGAGTTTACATGACAAAGGAAGTTGCTCCAAAGGGAAATTCTCTTGTATATAAAATGAGGTTTATGGTTGAAAAAACCGAGGATATGTACGTTGGATTACGTTTTGGGTTTACCAAAGGTTCAAATTTTGTTGCAAGATATGATGTTTTTGGTCTCAGTGGCAGCTACAACGGCAGACTGTATTCAGTTTCGGGAAATAACAAAATGACTCCTCTGGGCTGGGAAAAGCTCGTTCCCGGAGAATGGTATACCATATCGGCGGCTTTGAATATGGAAACCGGAAGCCATGTGGTCAGGGTTGAATCGGACGCAATGCCCCTTACGTTTTATTCATCTTCAATTCCCCTTGTTGAGGGCAATGCGGATTACAGTGTGGACGGAATAACTATTGAAACCAATCAGTATTCGGGAAAACTATATATTGATTATCTGAAGGTTGAAGCAGGGGGTGATTTGAGTGCAGGTGAACGTGTCAGACCCGTGCCTATTGACCCCGTAATTACAGCTACACCGGTTACGAGACCGGTTCCTTTCCGCAACAATGTGTGCCTGAACGGTGAGTATCAGTACTTTACTGAAAATCCTGTTCTCTCGAACGGTGATTTGCTCGTTTCGGTTGCAGGTGCATTCCGTGCATTTGATTTGGTTCCCATTGCGGAAAACAATGGTCTGGGAGCAAAGTGCGGAGGACTTGAAGTTTGGCTTGAAGCCGAAAGTGCTCAGGCTAAAGTAAACGGAAAAACAGTTGCTTTGGATGCCAAGGTAACTGCAATTGACGGAAAGTATTTTGTTCCACTTGGAAGTCTTGCAAGGGCTATGGGCTTTGAAGCAATATGGAACAGCGATGAAAAAGTGATGTATATCACAGGCAGTGAGACTTATAAAGCGGTTTCTGCCCAAGGTGAAAATAATTAAGGAGTGAAAGCAATGGAAAAAAGAATAAACAAAAAAAGCGTTGTTTTAAAAAAACTCGTTTGTCTATTTGTGGTTTTGTGCATGGTTCTTCCAATGCTGCCGGTTTATGCGGCAACTGAGCTTCCTGCGGAATTTCACACATACGAGCCTGTTATCGGCGACAGAGTGGCGTTCAATCCGCCTCACAAATATGCCTGCCATCAGAATCCTCCGGATTTCACATGGCCTGACTTTGGTTCTGCCAAATCATGGGAGATTGTTGTTGCGGCTGACAGCGAGCTGAAGGATGTTAAGTATACCGCAAAAGACGTTAAGAACAACTATTATAACTTTAAAGAAACTTTTGAGCCCGGTACATATTGGTGGGCAGTGAGAGCGACAGTTGGCAATGAAACAACGGGCTGGTCTGTTGCAAGACGTTTCAGAATTGATGAGGACTATGATGTGTTCATTCCTCCCACATCCGAGGAGATTATGGCGCAGATTCCTCAGAATCATCCCCGAATCCTGTTTACACAGGACACCTGGGAGAGCTTTGTTGCTGAAAAAACATCAACAGAGGCAGGCAAAGATTATTGGAAGAATCTTGCAAAACTCTCGGAGGGTTATGTAAACAATTCTTTTGCTACGCTGGATGAATATCTGAAAACCTCTCCATCATCAATGTACATAAGAAACCAGATTACAAACTGGGGCAAGGAGGCATGTATTGCGGCTCTTGCATATTGGTATACCGGTGATGAACGATATGCCGACTATGCAGTGGCGCGACTTCTGGAAATGGCAAAATGGGAATGGGATTCTGCTGATGATGTAACAGCCTACGCCTATAATGACCAGACCTTCTGGTGGTTGCTGTTCCGTTACGGCGTTGCTTATGACTGGATGTATAATTATATGTCTCAGGAAGAACGTGCCACCGTTGGTAATGTGCTCCATGACCGATTTATGTCAAGAGCAGAGGCAGATTTTAATACCCTATACAATATGTATCTTGATTCGCATATGAGAGATCATAGTTCGAATTATATTATTTGTGCAACTTCTCTTTTATATGATTATGAAGATGTTCAGGAATATTTTACAAAAATGGTTGATATGGCTATTCCAACCGATACTCCTTACTGTGTGGAGGATGGTAGCTATTCAAAGGGCTGGTACTGGATGTTTGAGTTTGGCTCCACATACAGCAAGTCGTACTTTGATTTTTGGGAAGAACTCGGTATTGTTGATTATTTCACAAGACCTGATATAAAAAATTCGTGGCTTTATGCTATGTATATGTTCCCGGCAAATTCATGGGGCAATTTTGGTGACGGTGCAATGCAGTCCAGAGTCAGTGCAAACTATGACACGGAGTTTGGTTTGGGAAGACAGGCTCTCAAAACAAACAATCCTTATGCAAAATGGGAATACGATCGCAGAGGTGGAATTGCGGATATTCCCACAAATGAAATCGGACAGTATCTTTATGCATATAACGAAGATACAGAAGGCAAAGCACCGTATTCCTTCCAGAGAAGTCGTGCCTTTTTTGATACGGGAATGACCGCAATGCATTCTGATTTGATTGATCAGAACAGAATTTCACTTTATTTTAATTCAGGTCAATATGGCTCATACAACCATTTGAGACCTGACGTGAACAGCTTTATTATTGAAGCCTGGGGTGACAGACTTGCGGCACACGGAGGACATTATGATTATTACAATTCCGACCATTACAGAGGCTTCACGGGCAAAACCTATGCAGCAAACAGCATAACTGTTGATGGAGGAATTGGACAGCCAATGTATAATATTGAGGCAAAGGGCAATACCGATATGTTTGCAACTTCAGCTGAATTTGATGCTGTTGTGGGTGATGCTTCAAATTCGTATGCAGGGGCTATTGACAAGTTTGTGCGCAGTATTGTTTATGTGCGTCCGGATACATATATTATTATTGATGACCTTGCGGCGTCAAGCAAAAAAGCCGACGGTTCTGTGTTTGAATGGTGGCTCAACACCTTTGATGACGAGATAAAGCTTCATGAGGATGGCAAGGGTGCTACCATATTTGGTGAGATAAACGGAAATCTTGATGCAAGAATTCAGTATCCCGAAAACGTGACGCCCTATTATTCCAATCTGTTTTCGGGTCCTGACCTTGTCAGTGTACCACCCGGAGGTGGAACATCGCAGGTTCACGAAAGAATCTGGTTTGAAACTGAAAAACTCAAGGACACAAAGATGATAAGCACAATCAACGTACACTCAAATACTGATTCGGGTGCTTATGTGAAAACAACAACGGGCGAAAACTACATGAAGCTTGAATTTGAAAATGGTATTGTTGCATATGTAAGCACAACAACGGATGCTAATGCGGTTATAAAGGCTGACCATGTTGAGTTTGTGGGAACGGCAGCGGTATTGAGTGAGGACAGTGTTATGCTTGTTGGCGGAACAAGCCTCAAAATCGGCGGAAAGAAGATTTTTGAGTCAGACCGTGCCGTGACTGTAACATCAGGTCATAATGAGATTAATGTTTCTTCAAATGAAGACTTTAATGTTTCTGTGTATGCCGGAAATGAGTTTGCAAAAACGATTGAATCCATAAAGGACAGAGATGGAAATGAATTGAGTCCTTTGAAGGGTGCAGTTCTTATCAGTGATGAAAAAATGGCTGAAGCATTGCAGACAACCAACTCCAATGTCTTTATGAGCAACGGTGTTGGTGATGTTTCGGAGTCATATACACTCAGCAAGAATGCCGAAAAAATAAATATCAAGGCGGACAAGGGCTATTACAGCTTTATGCTCAACGGACAGGTTCTGCCGGGCGAAAAAACAGGAAATAAGCTGTCATTTGACTTGATTGTTGACGGCGTGAAGACCACTTATGAAGGGGAAGCAATTCTTGATGTGGATTATTCGGAGGTTGCATATATTGAGGGCGTCAAGCTGGACAGACATAAATATTATGTGGTTGACAAGTCCGAGCACGCAACCCTTCTTGATACCTTTATTGAAAAGGGCAAGGAGGATGCCCGTCTTGACGGAACATATACCGTTAAGATTAAAAAGGACGGTGATTTCATTGAACTGAGAAATAATGACCCGATTATTCCGACTGCAACTTTGTATGAGGATGTTGCTACCATGAAGGCAAAAGCCACAATATTCAAAGAAGCGGAGCAAACAAAAGACATTTGGGGAACTTGCAATACCAGCGATGCTGCATTCGACTATCTAAGCGGCCGTGTGGGTATCAGTAAATTGAATACGGAAAATGACGGTGCAACTTATGAAATTTATGTCAATGAGGCAGGCACATACGACCTTATGATTTGCCTTGCAAGCTGGATGTCACCCAATCCCACTCGTGAAATTGAGATTGGAGGAAACAAATACGGTCTCGAATGTCTCTACACAGGCGGTTGGGGCGGCAATGGTGCTTCGGACTTTGATGTTGTGTATTATGATGCCAACATCCATCTTGAACCGGGCGTTCATACCTTTACAATAAGAGGTACCACCAAGGATCCGGGAC
>JAZNLK010000057.1:0-4639 GCA_045579055.1 Clostridia bacterium | reverse complement strand
AAGGAATTTATATCATATCGCAACCGAACGGAGAGAGGTTATATCGCATTTGTGAAACAAATATATCGCACGAACGAAAGTGAGTATATCGCCAAAAAGCGTGGCATCTAAATTGTTCACCAATTCTATAATGATTTCATCGAAGATGAAATCAGCGATATAAATTCCTGACGGAATTTGCGATATATCCTTGCGGATGCGATATGCCTAAAGGTGCGATATGTCCCTTCGGGACGAGATTAAGGAATTTATATTATATCGCAACAGAGCAAAGCGGAGTTATATCGCATTTGTGAAACAAATATATCGCACGAACGAAGTGAGTATATCGCCGAAAGAGGTTATAATGAAAGATAAAACCATTAAAGAATTAGCAGTCGAGTTAACCGTTGAAATAACTGCGGTCTGTGATAATATAAAAGGCAGAGCGGTATTTACAAATCAACTTCTGCGTTCTTGTTCTTCGATAGGTGCAAATTCTCATGAAGCAAAATATGCACAGAGTAAGGCGGATTTTATAAACAAATTAGAAATTGCACTTAAAGAATGTTTTGAAACAGAATACTGGTTAGAGATTTTATTCAAGGTTAATGCGATAGATAAGACAACATACGATAATTTGAACAACAAATGCGGTACAATCCGCAGAATGCTTATAGCATCTGTTACTACTGCAAAGAAGAAATAAGTTGATAAATCTGCGTGAGGTGGTTAAGTGGCAAAATTTGAGTTTTTAAATAAAAATTTATTTCATCAGTATGCAAATAAAATTTTTGAAATTCTTGCAGATAATATGAGTGTCATTGCACCTACCGAAACCAGTAGAGATGAAGATTTTAGGTTGTGGTTCCATTACGTTAGTGAAAGTATTAAAAAAGACAACAGAAAAATTATTCTTATTCTTGAAAATGAAACTAATCATATGATTGGCTATTTTCAATATTCCACAACTGTTGATGCTTTTATGATGGAAGAAATTCAAATTCGTAATGAGTATCAAAGTAAAGATAATATTTTCAGAGATTTATATGGCTATGTTTTAAAAAATATTGGCAATGATTTGTTGTATGTCGAAGCATATGCAAATAAACTGAATCATAAATCCATAGGCATTCTTGGCAAGCTTGGATTAAAAGTAGTCGGTGAGAATAAAAGTGGGAAAAGTTTTCACTTTAAAGGTAGCTTTGAAGATTTGACAGCTTGGCATCTAACTTGTTCACCAATTCTATAATGATTTCATCGAAGATGAAATCGTCGATATAAATTTCTTGTGAGATTTTCGATATGTCATAAATGACTCGATATGTGCTTTGCACTCGATATGTTGCCTTGGGGCAACGAAATTTAAGGAAAAAAGAAAGGCGGAATAAGGATTTTGAAAGAAAGTTACAGAACGGTCAGGCACATTGCAACCGATGAGATTGTTGAAAAACGGTCAAGGTTCATTGCGGATGTGAAGCCGGTTGAAACCGAAGAAGAGGCAATCGCTTTTCTTGAGGAAATAAAGAAAAAATACTGGGATGCAAGGCATCATGTTTATGCATACATCCTTGAAGAAAACAACATTCAGAGGTATAGTGATGACGGCGAGCCTGCAGGAACGGCAGGTGTTCCTATTCTTGAAATGATAAAAAAAGAAGGGCTCAGCAATCTCATTGTGGTTGTCACAAGATATTTTGGAGGCATTCTCCTTGGAACAGGCGGACTGGTTCATGCTTATTCAAAGTCTGCAAAGGTTGGCGTTGAGGCGGCTGAGCCTGTTTCCATGACCCTTTGCTGTCAGATGATTGTTGAATGTGATTATTCGCTTTTGGGAAAAATCCAGAGCGAGGCTCTGGGGAACGGTTATACTATTGACAATACCGATTATGCAGAAAACGTAAGAATTTCGGTTCTGGTACCTGTTTCGCAGGTTTCCATCTTTGAAGCGAGCCTGATTGATAAAACTAACGGTCGGGTGAGTATTAATCAGGGGAAAATCGGGTACTACTAAATATAGTGCTTTTGCGGTTGCGGAAGTGCGAAATATTCAAGAATTTGCACTTTAGGGATTGATTTTGACAGAAGTTTGTGTTACAATGATAAATTGGAAGATGACATAATTCGTTTTTGACTTTTGTTGTGCGGAAGTGGAGAGATTTCCGTTCGAGTTTTCGGAAAATTTTGTACAAAGGAAATTTAGGTTGGTGAAACGATGGAGAAATATGTGATTCTCGGTGGAGCTAAGCTTGAGGGCGAAGTTGAAATAAGCGGTGCGAAGAATTCTGCTGTTGCGCTTATTGTTGCGGCTCTTATGGTTGATGGCATCTGCATTATCGAAAATGTTCCTATTGTCAGCGATACTTATGTTCTGATTGATATCATCAATCAGCTTGGCGGTTATGCTGAGTTTGTTGACAAGGGGGTTCTGAAGATAGACAGTTCACAGCTTGACTGCTGTGAGGCGCCTTATGAAATGGTCAGAAAAATCAGGGCATCCTCATATCTTATGGGTGCTTTGTTGGGCAGGTTCGGTCAGGCAAGGGTGGCAATGCCCGGTGGCTGTGACTTTGGTGTTCGTCCCATTGATTTGCATCTCAAAGGCTTTGAGGCTCTTGGTGCTGAATATTCGGTGGAAGCCGGCGGTATTGTTGATATTCGTGCTGAAGAACTGCGTGGAGCGAGTGTTTATATGGATACCGTTTCGGTTGGTGCAACCATAAATATTATGTTTGCGGCGGCTATGGCGAAGGGACAGACTGTTATTGAAAATGCGGCGAAGGAACCGCATATTGTTGATGTTGCAAACTTCCTGAACAGTATGGGTGCAAACATCAAGGGTGCAGGAACTGACGTGATTAAAATTAAGGGTGTTGAAGCTCTTCACGGAGGAATGTATACTGTTATTCCCGACCAGATTGAAGCCGGAACCTTTATGATTGCGGCGGCTGCCACGGGTGGAGATGTTCTGATTAAGAATATTATTCCCAAGCATCTGGATTCTATTTCTGCAAAGCTTGAGGAAATGGGTGTTATTGTTGAGGAATATGACGACAGTCTGAGAATTATCAGCGGAAAGGCGTTGAAGAAGGCAAATGTGAAGACGATGCCGCACCCGGGTTTTCCAACAGATTTGCAACCGCAGATATTGACTCTTCTTACGGCTGCAAGCGGGACAAGTATTGTTACCGAAAATGTCTGGGACAACAGATTCAAGTATGTTGAGGAATTGCGACGTATGGGGGCAAATGTGTCGGTTGACGGCAGAATTGCGGTTGTTGAAGGTGGCGGCAGACTCACGGGTTCGCCTGTTTCTTCAACGGATTTGCGTGCCGGAGCGGCACTGGTTATTGCCGGACTTATGGCTGACGGTGTGACGGAAATTTATAACATAAAGTATATTGACCGCGGTTATGAGGATTTTGAAAAGAAGCTCAGAGGTCTTGGGGCACAAATTACAAGACGTATTGACGGCGAAAAAAGTAGGAATACAGGAATTGCGTAATTTCTGAGGGTTGCAGCAAAATGATTTTTTTCGGGACGTCCTAAAGGCCGTCCCCTACATATATTGCGTATACGTTAAATGTGCAATGTAATTTGTAGGGTTCGGCGATTTTCGACGAACCGCTCTTTTGCATTTTGCTGCAACTTTTTTTGCATAAAGGAAAGGTTAGGGAAAAGTGGCGGAATTGAAAATGTGTTCGCTGAGAAGCAGCAGCAAAGGAAACTCAACAATTATATACAATGATGAAACAGGAATTCTGGTGGATTGCGGCATCAGCGGAAAGCTCTTGGAAAGCTGTCTTGAAGAGGCAGGAGTTGAACCGACATTGATTTCGGCTATGGTGGTGACCCACGAACATACTGACCATACCAAGGGGGTCGGGGTTGTTGCCAGAAAGCTCGGAGTGCCTGTTTTTGCTACATATGGAACCTGGAATGTTATGATGAAGGCTGTGGGGGAGCTTACGGAAGGCTGTCGGAGGGTTGTTGCGGAAGGTATTCCTGTTGAGATAGGCGGAATTACGGTGACAGCGTTTTCCATTCCTCATGATGCGGCACATCCTGTGGGATATGTTTTTGAAACAGAGGATGACAGAGTGGCGGTTGTTACGGATTTGGGAATTATGACGGATGAGATTTTTGATGCCATAAAGGGCAGCCGTACGGTGCTTTTGGAATCCAACTATGATTTGTTTATGCTTGAGGCGGGGTCATATCCCTATGATTTGAAGAGGCGGATAGCCGGGAATATGGGGCATCTTTGCAACGATGATGCGGCTTTGGTTGCAAGGGATTTGGCAAAGAGCGGAACAAAAAATATTATTCTTGGACATATCAGTCCGGAAAACAATTATCCTGATATCGTGTATCAAACAACAAAGCTTTGCCTTGAGGCTCACGGTATTAAAGTTGGGGAGGATGTTTCTCTTTCCGTGGCAAAACGTGACGGGATTGTTTTTGATAGACCTGAAACGGTGGAATGTTGAAGAATAAGGGCGAACCGTCAGGTTCGCCCTTCAGACTGTCGAAAAACTTGCTCTACCGCAAGAAGTTTAATCAAAATACATTGTAGAGAATGGATCTATCCCTTCTGAAAAAATAAAAATTTTTCACATTAACACCGGAGTTTCATCGAGAAACTCCGGTGTTACTTGCT
>JAZNLK010000056.1:0-6997 GCA_045579055.1 Clostridia bacterium | reverse complement strand
TTTTAAATATGCTCTTTCCTTACTTGTCATTTTTCTTCACCTTTCCTGATTCTAAAGTAAATCTGAAAGCCTTGCAAACTGTTCAAGGCTCAGCTTTTCTCCACGTATGTTTATATCAAGCCCCATATCTTCAAGGGCTTTTTGAACTGAGTTCTTTCCTATATTAATATAAGGACTTTTTGAAAGTGCATTCAGGAGGGTTTTTCTTCTTTGCCCGAATGCTGATTTTATAATTGCGAACATCTTTTTTTTGTCCTGAACGTCAACGGTTGGTTTTTCTGCAACTTCCAGCCGGATAACTGTTGATGCGACTTTGGGTTGGGGCATAAAACAGTGGGGTTCGGCCTTGGTTATAATTTTCGGAACGGTGTAAAACTGCACCGCCGCAGAAAGTGCACCGTAGTCCTTGGAACCGGGGGCTGCCGCCATACGGTCGGCAACTTCCTTCTGAACCATAACAGTGAGGGATTTCACGGGAATTTCTTCTTCCAGAAATTTCATTATTATGGGCGTTGTAATATAATAAGGAAGGTTTGCAACCACGTGAACCGGTGTGCTGCCAAAATTTTCGCTGATAAGGGATTTCAGGTCAACCTTCAGCACGTCGTTGTTTATGACAGTTACGTTGTCGAATTCTCCCAGTGTGTGAGAAAGGAGGGGGAGCAGACTTTTGTCAATTTCCACCGCCACAACCGATTTTGCCTGCTGCGCCAGTTCACGAGTGAGAACTCCTGCACCGGGTCCGATTTCAAGAGCGGATGAATTTTTGTCCACTCCGGAACCGACGACAATGCTGTCCAGAACGTTTTTGTCTATGAGGAAGTTCTGACCCAGGGACTTTGAAAAGGAAAATCCGTGCATTTCAATAACCTGTTTGAGCTCGGAGGGGTTATATAGTTTCATTTTTTCACCTGCCTGAAAGGGATACGACTGATGCCGCTTTTACATAACAACAGGCACCGGACGGATAAGGTCCAATGCCTTGTCAAATTTTTTGTCAAATTTTAAAATTATCATTGACAAGGGCAAAACTTCGTGGTATAATGGTTATCTATTATAGTGCGTACTTTTGCGTATTTTTAAATTTCACCCTTATTTTTTACTGTATTTGCAGTATATCACATATGTATGAAAAAAGCAATACTTGTTTAAAATATTTTTGTGAAATTTTTCCCAAATGACAAAAAATAATACAATATATTGTGCTGCTATAGGTGCTTTAAATACAATGCGACAGGCATCTGTGTCATGTCGTAAATATTACGAAGAGGTGATTGTTTCTATGGTACATCCGGTGAAATTGGGTAGAAATACCCGAATGAGCTACGGTAAGATTAGGGAAGTTATCGACATGCCCAACCTTATTGAGATTCAGAAAAATTCTTACGACTGGTTTTTGAACGAAGGTTTAAAAGAGGTTTTCCACGATGTGTCACCTATCACGGACTACACCGGCAATCTCATTCTGGAGTTTATTGATTACAGAATAGATATGAACCCAAAATATGACATTGAGGAATGCAAAGAGCGTGACGCTACATATGCGGCGCCCCTCAGAGTTAAGGTTCGTCTCATAAACAAGGAGACAGGTGAAGTCAAGGAACAGGAGATTTTTATGGGCGATTTCCCCATTATGACTCCCTCCGGTACATTCATCATAAACGGTGCTGAACGTGTTATCGTCAGCCAGCTTGTTCGTGCCCCAAGCGTATACTTTGCTGAAAAGTTTGACAAAATCGGCAAGAAGCTCTTTACGTCACAGGTTATCCCCAACCGTGGTGCTTGGCTTGAATACGAGACCGACAGCAATGACCTTTTCCACGTTAAAATCGACAAGATGAGAAAAACTCCCATCACCGTTTTGGTGCGTGCTTTGGGCTTTGGAACCAATGCTGAAATCACCGAACTCTTCGGAGAAGACGAACGCATTATGCGTACAATGGAAAAGGATACAACAAAATCCGTTGAAGAAGGTCTTCTTGAGATTTACCGCAAACTCCGTCCGGGTGAACCCCCCACGGTTGAAAGTGCAAAGTCTCTCATCACAAACCTCTTCTTTGATCCCAAGAGATACGATTTGGCTCGTGTGGGACGTTATAAGTTCAACAAAAAGCTCCGTATGTCTGCCCGTATCACAGGTAAGGTTTCGGCTGAGAACATTATTGATCAGGAAACCGGTGAACTGATTGTTTCGGCAGGTGAAACAATCACAAAGGAAATGGCTCGTGCCATTGAAATTGCACATATCAACAAGGTTGTAATCAAGGTTGATGACGAACACACAACCAATGTTATTTCAAACGGTATGGTTGATCTTCGTGATTATGTTGACTACAATCCCCGTGATTATGAAATAAACGAAAATGTTCGTTACACAGTTCTGAAAGAGATTATGGACGAGTTCCCGGATGTTAATTCGGATGAATTCAAGAATGCTCTCCGTGAACGTCGTGACGAGCTTATCCCCAAACACATTCTCATTGATGATATTATTGCTTCCATTTCGTATGTGGGCAACCTGGCTGCCGGTGTGGGCAATGTTGATGACATTGACCATTTGGGCAACCGCCGTCTGCGCTCTGTTGGTGAACTCCTTCAGAACCAGTTCAGAATCGGTCTTTCCAGAATGGAAAGAGTTGTTCGTGAGAGAATGTCAACTCAGGATCTGGATGTTGTTACTCCCCAGACACTTATTAACATTCGTCCCGTAACTTCTGCTGTCAAGGAGTTCTTCGGTTCATCACAGCTTTCACAGTTTATGGATCAGATTAACCCTCTTGGCGAACTTACACACAAAAGAAGACTTTCAGCCCTGGGTCCCGGTGGTCTTTCAAGAGAACGTGCCGGATTCGAAGTGCGAGACGTTCATCACTCACATTATGGACGTATGTGTCCCATTGAAACACCTGAAGGTCCTAACATCGGTCTTATCAACTCACTGTCGGGCTTTGCAAAGGTTAATGAATATGGCTTCATTGAAACACCTTACCGAAAGGTTGACAAGGAAACAGGTTGTGTAACTGATGAAGTTGAATATATGACAGCTGATACTGAGGACGGATACTATATCGCTCAGGCAAATGAACCTCTTGAAGAAAACGGAAAGTTCATTGCCAAGAAGGTTGTAACAAGATACAAGGATCAGTTCCTTGAAATCAATGCAGAACCCGGCAAGTGCCAGGTTGACTATATGGACGTTTCACCCCGTCAGGTTACTTCAATCGCTACAGCGATGATTCCATTCCTTGAAAACGACGACGCTAACCGTGCTCTTATGGGTTCTAACATGCAGCGTCAGGCAGTTCCGCTTTTGTGCCCCGAATCACCAATCATCGGTACGGGTATGGAATACAAAACTGCAAAAGACTCGGGTATTTGTATTCTTGCAAAGCGTAGCGGTATTGTTACCAAGGTTTCGGCTCGTCAGATTGAAATTGCAACAGATGACGGTGATTCCGACACATACAGACTCATTAAGTTTATGCGTTCAAACCAGGGTCACTGCATGAACCAGCGTCCCATTGTGGTTGAAGGCGAAAGAGTTGAAGCCGGCGATATTATTGCTGACGGTCCTTCCACAAAGAACGGTGAAATCGGTCTTGGACGTAATATTCTTATCGGTTTTATGACTTGGGAAGGTTATAACTACGAGGATGCTATGCTCATCAGTGAGCAGTTGGTTAAGGACGATATCCTCACTTCAATTCATATTGAAGAATACGAAATTGAATCACGTGATACAAAACTGGGTCCGGAAGAAATTACCAGAGACATCCCCAATGTTGGTGAAGATGCACTGAAAGACCTGGATGAACGTGGTATTATCCGTATAGGTGCTGAAGTTTCCAGCGGTGATATCCTTGTTGGTAAGGTTACTCCCAAGGGCGAAACAGAACTCAGTGCCGAAGAAAGACTTCTTCGTGCTATTTTCGGTGAAAAAGCACGTGAAGTGCGTGATACTTCTCTCCGTGTTCCTCACGGTGAATACGGTATCATTGTTGACGTAAAGGTATTTACCCGTGAGAACAGCGATGAGTTGCCACCCGGTGTTACACAGATTGTTCGTTGCTATATTGCTCAGAAGAGAAAAATTTCTGTTGGTGACAAAATGGCAGGTCGTCACGGAAACAAGGGTGTTATTTCAAGAATTCTTCCTGAAGAAGATATGCCCTTCCTTCCCGACGGAACTCCCTTGCAGATTGTCCTCAACCCCCTGGGCGTTCCTTCACGTATGAATATCGGTCAGGTGCTTGAGGTGCATCTTGGTTATGCGGCAAAGGCTCTTGGCTGGAAGGTGGCAACTCCTGTATTTGACGGTGCAAACGAAGATGATATTATGGATGCTCTTGAACAGGCAGGATATGCTCGTGACGGTAAGACGGTTCTTTATGACGGTCGTACAGGCGAACCCTTCGACAACAGAGTTACAGTTGGTTACATGCATATGCTGAAGCTTGCTCACTTGGTTGATGACAAGATTCACGCTCGTTCAACCGGTCCTTACTCACTGGTTACTCAGCAGCCTCTGGGTGGTAAAGCTCAGTTCGGTGGACAGAGATTCGGTGAAATGGAAGTTTGGGCTCTTGAAGCCTACGGTGCAGCATACACACTTCAGGAAATCCTGACAGTTAAGTCCGATGACGTTGTTGGTCGTGTTAAGACATACGAAGCAATTGTCAAAGGTGAGAATATTCCCACTCCGGGAATCCCCGAATCCTTTAAGGTTCTTATTAAGGAACTTCAGAGTCTTGCTCTCGACGTAAAGGTTCTTGACTCTGACGGAAACGAAGTTATCCTCAAGGAAAATCTCGATGACGATGGCGAAGATCTTGCTGTTAATATCGACAGAGCGGAAGATGCTCCCGAAACACTTCCTGACGGCAGTGAAGAAGAGGGTGCTGATGATGACCTTCTGGAAAACGAGCTCTTCTATGAGTTTGAGGATACAACTGATGATGATATGTCGGATGACGAATCTTTTGATATGGATGATTCTTTCGGCGGCTTTGATGATGGAGCCGACGAAGATATGGATTTCTAAGGATTTTTCCGATTGCTCCGCCTTTCGCCGCTCATAGCGGAGGGTACGGGTACTTGATTTATAACGGGCGATTTGTGAATCGCACCTACAATTTGTGAGCAGAAAGTCGAGTGATATTGTATGAGTGAATATCAAAATTTTGATGCTATTCAGATAGGTCTTGCATCACCCGAAAAGATCAGAGAATGGTCATATGGTGAAGTTAAAAAGCCCGAAACAATAAATTACAGAACTTTGAAGCCTGAAAAGGACGGTCTTTTCTGCGAGAAAATTTTTGGCCCGCAGAAGGACTGGGAATGTAACTGCGGAAAGTATAAAAGAGTACGTTATAAGGGCGTTGTCTGCGACCGATGCGGCGTTGAAGTTACACGTGCAAAGGTTCGCCGTGAGAGAATGGGTCACATTGAACTGGCTGTTCCCGTATCACACATCTGGTATTTCAAGGGTATCCCCAGCCGTATGGGTCTTATTCTTGATATGTCACCCCGCCTTCTTGAAAAGGTTCTCTACTTTGCAGCTTATGTTGTAATTGATCCCGGCAAAACCGGGCTTATGAAGAATCAAATCTTGAGCGAAAGAGAATACCGTGAAGAGGTTGAAAAGTACGGCGAAAGTGCATTCAAAGCAGGTATGGGTGCTGAAGCGGTTCTTGAAATGCTTCAGGCAATTGACCTTGAAGGTCTTTATAACGAGCTCAAGGCAGAGCTTGAAGGGGCAAAGGGTCAGAAAAAGATTCGTACAGTCAGACGTCTTGAGGTGGTGGATTCATTCCGTCAGTCGGGCAACAAGCCTGAATGGATGATTATGCCTGTAATTCCGGTTATTCCTCCTGAAATCAGACCTATGGTTCAGTTGGACGGTGGTAGATTTGCAACATCCGACCTTAATGACCTTTATAGACGTGTTATTAACAGAAACAACCGTCTCAAGAGACTTCTTGATTTGGGCGCTCCCGAAATCATTGTAAGAAACGAAAAAAGAATGCTTCAGGAAGCTGTTGACGCTCTTATCGACAATGGCAGACGTGGCAGACCTGTTACAGGTCCCGGAAACAGACCTCTTAAGTCACTTTCTGATATGCTTAAGGGTAAGCAGGGTCGTTTCCGTCAGAACCTCCTTGGTAAGCGTGTTGACTATTCAGGACGTTCGGTTATCGTTGTTGGCCCCGAACTGAAGATTTATCAGTGCGGTCTTCCCAAGAAGATGGCTCTTGAACTGTTCAAGCCCTTCGTTATGAAAAAGCTTGTTAACGATGGCCTTGCACATAACATAAAATCAGCAAAGAGAATGGTTGAACGTGTTCGTCCCGAGGTTTGGGATGTGCTTGAAAGCGTAATTTCAGAGCATCCTGTTCTTCTGAACCGTGCACCAACACTCCACAGACTGGGTATCCAGGCTTTTGAACCGGTGCTTGTTGAGGGTAAGGCTCTGAAACTTCATCCTCTGGTTTGTACAGCCTTCAACGCCGACTTCGATGGTGACCAGATGGCGGTTCACCTTCCCTTGTCAGCTGAAGCACAGGCAGAAGCAAGATTCCTTATGCTCTCTGCAAACAACCTTCTGAAGCCTCAGGATGGTAATCCTGTTACTGTTCCTACACAGGATATGGTTCTTGGTTCATACTACCTGACAATTCAGATTGATGATGAAATGGGCGCAGGCAAGGTCTTCAGCTCCGAAGATGAAGCTACTTTGGCTTATGCAAATGGTGCTGTTGGTCTCCATGCTCCGATAAAAGTAAGAATCACAAGAGAGATAAACGGTGAAAAGGTTACCGGCATCATTGATGCAACCGTTGGTCGTCTCATATTCAATGAAAAGATTCCTCAGGATCTTGGTTTTGTTGACAGAAGCAAGCCCGAAAATGCACTGGCATTGGAGATTGCCTTCCGTGTTGACAAGAAAAAACTTGGTCAGATTATTGACAAGAGTATCAAGATTCACGGTATCACAGAA
>JAZNLK010000055.1:0-40607 GCA_045579055.1 Clostridia bacterium | reverse complement strand
ATTTTAAAATAGACAAACCTATTTTCTTATATTCCTGCAACTTATCATATGTTTCTTTGGATATCATAAATTAACCTCCTGAAATATTATTGATTCTAAAAATTAAAATGCAATCATACGCATCATCCTCTCTACAAATGTCATAAAATGCAAAAAAACGAACTTGTTAAAATGAAATTTAACAAATTCGTTTTTAAGGAAAGCAAGCAGCCTCCGTAGCGTTTGCGGAAGCTGCTCGATGCCACATTTGCCGAAAAAAAATGCGGCAGGTTAATGATTTATTTCTGTCGTTCCCAAGATGTCATTTATTTATATTAAACACAATTCTGCTGAACGTGGGGATTCTCCACTTGGAGACAGTCAGCAAAACTGTGAGAATATAAATCAATGTTCATTTGTTTTATTTTCAATATTGATATATATTCATATTAAATTGCTTTTTAGCTGTATCATCATAATGAACATACAACGTAATTAAATCAAATAATATCACTGTTTCTGAAGCTATTGTTTCAATCAACAAACTATCTAATGATCCTATTTCGGCTGTTTTCCAATGTATGCCAAAATACCGCCATCAACATAGAGAATGTGACCATTTACCGCATCCGATGCACTTGATGCAAGAAATACCGCAGGACCAACAAGTTCCTCAGGGTCAAGCCATCTGCCGGCAGGAGTCTTTGCGCAGATAAAGCTGTCAAATGGATGCTTTGTTCCGTCTACCTGGGGCTCTCTAAGAGGTGCAGTCTGAGGTGTTGCAATGTAACCGGGGCCGATACCGTTGCACTGAATGTTATATACACCATACTCTGAACAGATATTTCTTGTAAGCATCTTAAGTCCGCCTTTAGCCGCCGCATAGGCTGAAACCGTCTCTCTGCCAAGCTCCGACATCATAGAACAGATGTTTATTATCTTTCCACCACCCTTTTTCATCATTGAGGGAATAACCGCCTTTGCACAGATGAATGGAGCATTCAGGTCAACATCAACAACCTGTCTGAATTCTGCTGCACTCATTTCGTGCATGGGGATTCTCTTGATGATTCCTGCGTTATTCACAAGAATATCAATAACACCTACAGTTTCTTCAATATCCTTCACCATTGCATTAACTGCATCTTCGTCTGTTACGTCGCAGATATAACCTTTTACATCTATTCCGTCTGCCTTGTAGTTTTCGAGGCCTTTGTTAAGGAACTCTTCGTTAATGTCATTAAATACTATTTTTGCACCTGCATCAGCAAGACCTTTTGCAATTGCATAACCAATTCCGTATGATGCACCTGTAACAAGTGCCACTTTTCCGTCTAATCTGAACATATTTTGCACCCCTTATCTCAAATCTTTTGTTTCAATATGATCCATATCGGTAAATTCCTGATTTTCGCCGCACATTGCCCAAATGAAAGAATAATTCTTTGTTCCAACACCGCTGTGGATTGACCATGATGGTGAAATTACCGCTTCTTCGTTGTGCATAACAATGTGTCTTGTTTCGTTGGGTTCACCCATCATATGAAATACCGCATCATTCTCACCCATATCAAGATACATATAAACTTCCATTCTTCTGTCGTGGGTGTGGCTTGTCATAGTGTTCCAATTTGAACCCGGTTCAAGCTGTGTAAGACCCATTGCAAGCTGACACGACTTGATTACTTCCGGATGAATGTACTGGTTGATAACTCTCTTGTTACAATCTTCAACCGAGCCACAAGGCACTTTCTTTGCCTTTGTTATATCAATCTTAACGATAGGGTATGTAGCGTGTGCAGGGCATGATGATACATAGAACTTAGCAGGATTTTCTGTGTCAACACTTTTGAAACTTACTTCCTTGTTGCCCATACCGATATAAATGCCGTCACGAGGGTTCATTTCGTATTCTGTGCCGTCAACAGTAACAATACCTTTTCCACCAACATTGATACATCCCATTTCACGTCTTTCAAGAAAGTAGTCTGATGCCAGTTCCTTGCCACCTTCAAGTCTCAATTCCTGATTCACAGGCATAAGGCCTGCGGTGATGATTCTGTCAATATGGCTGTATACCATTTTGATATTATCCTTTGTGAACAGCTTTGAGATGTGGAACTCCTCTCTCAATCTGTCTGTGTCATAGTTCTTTACGTCCTTTGGGTTTGATGCATTTCTGATTTCCATTTTTTCTACCTCCAAAATTTATTTAATTTATCAAAAGCAATATTCGCTTCTTCTTCATTGATTTCTTCACATATAATGGGAATATCAAGATTATATTCCTTCAATTTTTCAAATATAAGTTTGTAATTGAGCATACCTTCCGCAGGCTTAACCATTTTAAATTCACCGTTTTCGCAAACAAAGTCCTTTGCATGCAAAACGCAAATTTTGTCAGAATGTAATTCAAACATCGCCTCTATCATTTCATTCTGCCACTCAAAATTATCTGCATTCAAATAATTAACGGGGTCAAAAATCACTTTTACGTTTGGTGAGTTCAGATCATCCACCAATCGTTTCATTTTTTGAGGCGTGTTAATTACAAAGCAATGTACACCTTCGATACCAACACACACATTGCAAGCTTCAGCTTCCTTCACAATTTCTTTCATTGTTGCAAGAACACGCTGATAAGCCTCTTCCGAACCAGTCAGATCTTCCTTGTATATTCCCGTTTCCGTACCGACGGCAATAGGATTTAACACAGTCGCAAACTTAATCTTTTCCTTGAACTTTGCAATATCAGTTGCGAGTCCGTCTTCATCAGGATTTGATGGGTTTATGTAACTGCCCAGAATGGCAACCTCAGTATCACCCAACTGTCTTTTTATTTCTTTCGCATATTCCTCAGAAAAGTCACCTGTTTTAAATCCTTCAATACTCTTTTCCAGAACCAACTGTAAATATCCTATACCGTGTTCTTTTGCCGACAGGGAGATATTTTCAATTCCCGTTGCCCTTATATCATGGCCTCTTATCCCTTTTTTCATAGACTGTCCCTCCACTTTCAACTTACATAAAAAACTTTTTCATTATCCACAAAAGCCATGCAGGTGCTCCTGCACTAAACACACAGCTGGAGCGCATATAATTGTCGCCTTCTATTCCAAAATAATAGTTGGGTAAATATAACGGAGCCTGTAATTCATCATCCTTTATGGGCAAAAGTGAAATCATTGTGTCCAGTGCCCCTGTTTTGTCTCCAACAACACAATCTGCATATGCTTTGAACATTGTTGCGTGTGAGTAGATGGAGCCGTTTTCGGTTGCACCTTTTTGTTTTACGCTGATTTTTCCCCATAATGAGTTATAACTGTCAAAAGCAGGCTTCAGGAGCAGGTATCCATGATCTGTTTTCAATTCTTCAACGGTATTTTTTATAACCTTTATCCGCTCCTCATCACATATTTCAGCAATAAGTGCCCATACCTGGGTGTTGATGAATAATTCACCTTCGGTATCACCCTTTTTTCCAAAAGGAACGCCGTTATCATCATAGCCCACTATGTATCTGTCCTCATTCCAGCAATATTCATTTATGCTGTTTGTAAGTTTTTCTATAAAATCCTCAATCCACGGTTCATACGATATGGAGTTCAATTTTTTTGCCGCATGCACAAGTGCCATTGAATTCCACGCAGATTCGCCTTTTCCCAATCTTCCTGCACCGTTTATGGGGTCAGTCCAGTCTCCGTCCTTCATAAGACAAAGCCCATGTTCACCAAGCTGTGTTGACATGTATTCAACAGCCTTTTTCAAATGATTAATCACGCTGTCTGATTTTTCGCTGTTGTAATACTTAACCTGCAAATTAAAGAGTTCATCCCTCTTTGTCTGTGAAATAATTTCCACAATACACATCACAAGCCAAATGGGTGCATCAGAATGATTTATTCTGCAAAGCCCCGTTACAGGCGAGTTGTCGGTCATATACCATTGTTTGATATAACCGCTTTCTTCCTGCCGCTCCAATACGTTCATGGCATAGTTAAACGCATCGTCAGGGTCAATCATTGCATACCCGAGAGCATCCTGAAGCTGATTTCTGACAGGACAATATACTCCGCCTCTGTTATGCTTGGTCAAAAAGATAACCTGCTTTTTCAGCCAGTAATTTGTCATATATTCAAGAGGCTTGTGCTCAAGATTCACAATGAAGGAATTCATATAGTTTTCCCAATACGCCCTTGTTTCTTCCAATTCTGCATCAAAATCAGGAAAGTCTATTGTTCCTACTAAAGCTCTGTCCTTTATATCACAAATCAGATAGTCAACCAAGATTTCTTCCTTTGCATCAAAAGAATGATGAAATGCCGCAACGCAGTTCTCAAAATCCGAACGCTTGCCGCTTCCGCCATTTTCAATCATTGACGGAATTGCAAAAGGATTATCTCCGCCCGTATAACGGAGCATACTGCATTCCGCACTTTCACAAGCCTTGTTGCTTGCAGCATATGTATACTGAACATTTTGTTCTGCTCCCTCATATTCCTCGTACTTTATATAGTACGGGAAACATCTTTTGATAAAGCAATTGTATTCAGAGAGGAACTCACATTCCAATCCCTGATAATCTATATTGGCAAATGGAAAAGCCGCAAAAACTTCTATATTCTTAACAGAATCCGAAACATTTTTTACCTCTACTCTCCAAAGCTCCCTTTTGCCTTTAGAGGGAACAAAGGTTGTTACGGTTGAGGTAAATTTGTCAAAAACTTCCGTTACCGATGTTTTGTGGATGTAATGTTCACATTTATAGTCAATTCCCAGTCCTGCACACAATCTGTATATTTCTCCGTCAGCCTTCACAAAAAAATCCTTTTGCTGTGAAAGCACAGGTTTTTTTCTGTATTGATTCACAGAAAAGCTTTCTCCGCATAATCTTTGGGAAATCTGCATAGTGTACTCATCGTTAAACAGCAAATTAAACCATGGTGTGGGCGTTTTTGCCGTATTGATTTCCAAGCACTTTCCCTCTTGTTTAAATTTATAATAACTCATATTATCACATCCTTTTATATTATTGCACAAGAAGCATCAATCCCGTTTCGACATACCTGTTATGAATTTTCTGAAGTTTAGGTGGCATACCGGCTTCGCAGCTGGGCATCCAATCAAAATGATACTTGTCAGCATCCATAAGTGAATAATCACCAAAACATTGTATTTCACGTGGATTAAAGCAAAAATGATAATTTCTGTGCTGTCTGAAATCAAGACTCCAATGCGGCGAATGAAAATCGTTCACAAAACCACTTTGCTTAAAAATAACTTCGCGATTGCCGATTATCTCCTCCACGGACATAAACTTTTCATTTTCATCAAAGCAAAACATTCCGCATCTTGGGTCAATATATGCCCATTTTTCTTCGAAAAAGATTTCACAAGTCAGATGTCCCGACGCAACATGAAAGATAATTCGTCCCGGCAAACCGATAATTTCACAAAGTCCAACCATAAGTCTTGATACTCTTTCACAGAACCATTCACATTTTTTAATCAGTTCCTCCTCCGTTCCGCCATAGAAGAAGTCAGCACCATCCACCTTTTTATGCAAATCCCGAATATAAACCAAAATCGCCAATACCTTTTCACGATCGGTAGAGCATCCTTTGCAAACCTCTTTGACAATCTTTTCAAGAAATGGACGACTGCCCTGAACATATTTCACCGGTTCAGGCTTCTGACCGTAAAGATATCCCCTTGTTTCGGGACAAAAAAGTACCTGGCTTGACATTCTTTCGAATTCGACATTGTTTCCCCAGGCATTTTTCATCCATTCCCAACAGCAAAGATAACATTCCTTTGCCACACCTTGGAGTCGATTTGCAATATTAATCCCCTTATACTTTTCTATTGATTCCATAAATTCTATTCCTCTACCGATTTATAGTACTCTGCAAGCAAAGCAAGAATGATTCCCGTTCCGTGGTCGTCATTCACAACAGTACCGAGCTTTGCATAATATGACGGGTCATAACTACATTGGGAGCCACGGCAAACACCCGTGATGTTTCCGTTTTGGTCAACAGCATTTGCTTCAATGCCCCTTATTGCCTTTTCCACATTTTCCATATAGCTTTTATCAAGCCATCCGTTTTCCACGCCACGAAGCATTCCCAGAGCAAACATTCCCGTACAAGAGGTTTCCTCATATGACGAAGGCATATTCAGCACCTGATGCCACATTCCGCTTTCATCCTGAACCCTTCTCACACCTTCTGCAAATTTGCGGAATTTTTCAATAATATCCTTCTTCTCTTCAAAGGAATCAGGCATTCTTTCAAGCACCTCGCTGAGAGTGATGAACACCCAACCGTTACCTCGACCCCAAGGAACTCGGTTTGCTTTTTTATCTTCAAGGAAATAAATATGAGAAATCAGTTTTTCGTCCTCCATAAACAATCGCTTGAAGAATCCGTTTATCTGGCAAATACATTCTTCAAAATACTTTTTATCTCCCGTAAGCTTTCCGAGTCTTGAAAGGAAGGGCATACTCATAAAGGTATCATCCGACCACATTGTAACTTCTCTGTGAAAAGTTCCGTCTGGGAATCTTGGAATATTGTTGCACATTGCATCATACAAGCTGTCAATAACGTGTTTCACCTCGTCCGATGGCTTCAAGGAATAAAGATCGCAGAAATTCATTCCCATTGTTCCGATGGAATCAAGATCTGCAAGGGCAATACTTCTCTGCAAGAAGCTGGGCGCACCGAAAATTGAGGTGTCATATCTCATATAATCAAAGAAATCCGCCATAATGCTCATTCCCGAAATGAAATATTCCTTCAGCTCCTCGCCCATAAGGGGAGCCGCTTTCAGTATTCCGTACTGTCCAACCATCAAAGCATAGAACCATTGACCGTAAAAATGGGTATCAAGATAAGGTCTGAGATATGAACCGTCACAAAGTCTCCAGAACTGACCTTTGTACGGTCTTTTAAACCGAATTTCGGGAAGACTGTCATCATCAAAACCACCCATCAAAAGCCACTTTGGAGCATTATCACGATTTGATTCAATGAATTCAACCCCAAAATTGCTGTCCTCACCCGTATTCAACAAAAATCCGTCTTTGCGATTCGCACGAACAAGAATACTGCTGCCCTTTTTTATAACAGAGCCGTCATATTTTCGTCCGTCAACAAAGGCTTCGCCTTCACCGTTGTAATACGTGTCACACAAAGCATAAGTGAGGGCAAAGGCATATTCACCATCGGGATATATTCTTGCAAAGTCAATCTTGTCTTCGGAAGAAGTGTTTTTCGGGAAAGCAAGCTCCTCACTGTTAAGCTTTGAAACTGAAACGCCATCTTCGCCATAGTATTCAGGAACAGGCATTGTTGCCCGAACCCAAAGAAGGTAATCGCACGCCCACATTCCGGGATAGAACACCGTTGAAATGGCGAAGCCAACCCCAAAGGTGTCACCCTCTGCCGTACATTTGAAAGTAAGCAAATCGCCTGTTTTAACATCCATCTGAAGCTCATTTTTTTCGTCCAAATAAAGCTGTTTGTCATTGAAATATATTTCAGGATTGCCCTTTACCCGAAGTGTCACCTTTTCGCCTCTTGACACAATGATACGTGTTGTAACAAAAACATAATCCCCTGCCACCGCATCAGGATACATCTTTTTCAAATCAACATAAATCTCTCCAAGGATTTTGTTGGATACAGCATCATTCTTCAGACAAGGGCGATATACAACGTCCTTTTGAGGACGGGTTGCAAAAAGATTGTCAGTTATTTTTTTTGTCAGTTTTTGAATTTCCGATTTAGTTATCATATAAAGCCTCTTTTCTCCTTAAACTTATTGTCACAATTTCAAAGGGTTTAACTTCAAGCACAACGGTATTATCCTTAACTTCAAGCTCTTCTGTTTTGTTTTCCATCATGTCACACAAATATGCACATTCCACATCAAAACCAAAGCTGATTGTGGGCATACTGCGTCTTTTGAAGCTGTCATAAAATCTCACAATGATATCATCTGAATCCTCGGCTTTTTTCACCGTTTCAATTATAATATTTTCGCAATCCGTTCCAACAAGGCTAAATTCCGACGGTAGCTTGCCCGAACCTGTACCGATTTCCAATGCTTTCAGAGGATTGTTAAGCTCGTAGGCATAAACATAAGTATTCGCCTGACGAAAATCACCTGAATGAGGATAAAGTGAATATGTAAATCTGTGCTCGCATTTATCTGCATCGGGATTGGGATAAGTTGCACTTTTGAGAAGAGTCAGCCGCATTGTGCTGCCAAGAACATCATAACCGTACTTGCAATCGTTCATAAGACTGACGCCGTAGCCGTCCTCCGCCACATCCGCAAACTTATGGGCACAAACCTCAAACTTGGCTTCATCCCAGCTTGTGTTGCGGTGGGTGGGTCTTTCAACATTACCAAACTGAATATCAAAGGTCGCCTTGTCGCAATGTACGTCAATGGGGAAAGCCGCCTTCAAAAGAATATGTGCTTCCTTCCAGTCGATATATGTGTCAAAATCTATTTTTGGTGTATTGGCATAAAGACAAATTTCCTGAACTATTTCAGAGTTAAGGAATTTCTTTGTGACTTTAAAGCCTGCTTTTTCGCCGTAGTCAACCTGTTCAAAAGCTGTAACATCATCAACCTTCCACATTTTTTCTGTGTAATAGTTGGTGATTTCCCACGCATCCCAATTCTTTGGGAAATCCTCAAAAGCAAGAAATTCATTGGCTTTTTCGCCTTTTTTGATTACCTCGCGGCAGTTCTTCTTATCATAAATACTCACAATATCGCCATCCTTGAATCGAACCTTGAAGAAAGGATTTTCCATTGTATTTTTTGAAAGCTTGATTTTGTTCTTGCTACTCACAGCCTTTGTAACCTTGTAGCCGTTTGCAGGAATATTCTCAACATAAACCGACCTGCCGTCAACAAACACCGTTCCGCTTTGAGAGAATGGAGTATTATTGAATACAATTACTCCGCCGTCAGATTTGACGTTTTCGGCAATAGTACGATATTTTTCATTGACTATACCTTCACCCTTTTCAAGTGTCTCGGCATATTCTCTGTCACTGACCTCATACACTTCCTTTATGGAAGAACCGGGAATAATGTCATGGAACTGATTAAGAAGAATTTTCTTCCAGCCCACGTTGATTTTGGTTTGAGGATATTCCGCTCCGCAAATAACATTTGCCATTTCCGAAAGCAACTCTGCATTATGATAAAGGAACTCACATTTTCTGTTGTTACGCTTGTTTTTCGCCATTGAGGTATATGTTCCGCGATGATATTCAAGGTAAAGTTCACCAACCCACTTGGGAACATTTTTGCTCTTTTCGGTTGATTTCATAAGTCCGTCAAGGAATGCGGTTGCTGTGTCAAACTTGAATTTCGGGCAACCGTTAATGCCCTTTTCAAGCCTTTTTCCCATTTCAAGCATCCACGCAGTAGGACCGCCTCCGCCATCACCATAGCCATAAGGCAAAAGAACTTCGTTGCTTATATTCTTGTCCTGATAGCGTTCCCAGGTTCCTGCAAGCTGTGCGGCAGTAACTTTTCCAGTATAATCCGCATATCGAACAGGCTTTTCGCCACGCTTTTTATCCTGACCGGTAAGGAAATAGGTGAGAATTTCAGTACCATCAATACCCTGCCACATAAAGGTGTCGTGGGGCATTGTGTTGCCTTCGTTCCAGCTTATTTTTGATGTAACAAACTTATCCACACCACTTTTTTGCAGAATCTGGGGCAATGCGGCACAATAGCCGAACACATCAGGAAGCCACAGAATTTTGCAATCCTTGTCGAACTCGGTTTTGAAAAATCTTTTTCCAAAAAGTATCTGACGAACCAAACTCTCGCCACCCGAAAGGTTGCAGTCCGCCTCAACCCACATGGCACCTTCAATTTCCCATCTGCCAAGTTTCACAAGCTCTTTTATTTCTTCGTAAAGCTCGGGAGCACCCGCCTTCACAAACTCATAAAGCTGTGCCTGAGATGCAATGAACTTGTATTCAGGATAATATTTCATAAGGCTCACAGCTGTCGAGAATGTTCTGAGCACCTTTTCTCTTGTCTGCTGAACAGTCCAGAGCCACGCAAGGTCAAGGTGTGAATGTCCGATTCCGATTACCGAAACCTCATCGCTATCGCAGTACTTGCCGTAAAATTCACGACTTATGTAAGCATCCGCCTTCTCAAGGGATGCATTGAAATCCTTTGATCCGGGGATTCTCAAATCTATAATATTGACCGTATTTTTCAGATAATTCATAATATTAATACGGTTCTTGTCGTCTTCATCAAGATATTCACATACATCAAATGGAGCCTTTATATCATAATAAAGTTTTTTCGCAAGGGGATTTATTTCAGCAATAAATCCGTTAAATTCCATCATCTTTGTGGAATCGTTGGTGTATGCGTAAATATACATTTCATATTCAGTATTTGCATCAATAATAATCTCGGGATGAAAATAATCCATTGCACAAAACATTTTTCCGTTAAGGAAAATAATAAACTGAGGATCACCGGGGCCCCAGCCTTCTCCGTACATACCTGTGCGGAGCTTGAAAACAGTTTCGTTTTCCGCTTTAAACTTGTTATAAAACCAATAGTGACGGCATTTTCCACCGCCCCACAGGTCTTTTTCTTCAAAAGTTTTCCACGAAGAGTCAACCTTGGGCAAATTTTCAAGATTCTCGTAATCACATTCCTTGTATACAAACCCCTTTATTTCGGTCTGCTTCACCGTCATACTTTTTTTCAATTCATTCAAAAAAACTCTTATTTTATCACTTGAAAAATCCATATTCGACCCTTCCTTTTGTTTCTTCTTTATTCTTTTCATATATGGCATATGGGCGGTTGCCGTAACCGCCCATAATCTCACGAAAATCCGCTTTCTTCAACATAGCCGAAATCGTTTCAGAAATCATCCTTTCAAAAATATCTGAATGGCCGGGATGCTTTCACCGTTGATTATCAAAGCATCAATATCCAAACATTTTTTGCCATATAGCATAACCGAATTATTCGATTATATCGCCTTTGTTATATTTTGCAACTGCTTCATGAGCAATATTCTGAATGAGTGTTGCAGTTTCAGCATCCATTGCATCGTAGCTTACCCACTGTGTGCCCGACTTTGAAGTTCTGTATGTAGCACCGCTTACATCAGAGTCAAATTTTGTTGCAGTGGGAATATATGAGTTGCCAACGGGTGACTTGCCTGTGAAGGTTTCGAACCATACGCATCCAATCAGGTATCTTCCTGCCTGGCTCATATGGAAGCCGTCACGGTGAAGTCTGATTTTGCCTGCAGCCTTGTCTGCATCTGAAATAAGGTCATCAGCATCAGCAATAAGTGTTGAGCCGTCGGGCAATGCATCAAATGCGCGAGCCGCATCGTCATACTTGCCGCCATCCCATACTGTGTCAAACTTCTTCACACCGTCAACTTCAACACTGCGAGCATACTGAATTGCATAACCACTGGGAACGATTGTTACGGGAACACCACCGAAGGAAACAGTTGTGCCTTCCTTCCACTGGAATTCACCGATTTCCTTTGCGGCACGCTTGTTGAAGTTATAGCAGTTTGCCCACATTTCCTTCTGACCAATACCCTTAATTGCAGGATCATCAGTTAGAGCACCGTCAAAGTAGCCGTTCATCTGTTTTCCAAGTTCGAATGCCCATGTCATCTGAAGACCAACTTCAGCATTGGGGCATTTTTCCTTGATGTATTTTGCAAGATTTGTTACATAAGGTTCCCATGCAGCTTCATATGTGCCTGCATCGGGCCGCCATTCCTGAATGAGAACATAGTCCCATGCAACGCCCTGCTCAAATGCATAGTCAAGGTCAACTCCGCCGGTTGATGAACCGTCAATGTACTGGAATGAGAAGTAGGGATTTCCGTCAGGATCCTGCTCTCTGTACTCCCATACAGTTGAAAGACGTGAACCGCCGTGCTGAATAACCGCAACGTTCATATCAATACCTTCAGCCTTTGCAAGCTTTTCAAGATAGTATGTTCCGTCAACAGAGAAGCTGTTGCCGATGATGAGGATGTTCAGGTTATCCTTCTTTGTTTCAACATCAGGAACACAAAGGGGAATGGGAGTTTCTATGCTCTTCCAAACAAAAGCCTTTGTTGTTCTTGTTCCTGCAGGGATGATTGTCTGAACCTTGGGATTGTTTGTTTCGCCAACCTTCACTTCAATCAATCTTTCGCTGTCATCAAAGAAAGCAAGAACGGGTGTGTATTCAATAAGTGCACTGTCTGTTATATTGAATTCATTTGCAACTTCAACAGTTGCTGTGCTCACGGTCAAATCCTGACTAATGTCCACGGTGTAGTCAATGAGTTCAAGAGCATTTTCCTCTGAAACTGCATTAACAACAGAGCTTGTAACATCCTCATTGCCGATTCTTGCATAAACCTTGCAGTTTGCAGGTTCAAAACCGTCACGGCAGGTGAATGTCAATGAATATTTTCCGTAGTTGTCAACCTTGCAATCATCAATGTATGCAACGTCATCAAATGAAAGGTCGCTCATATCCGCATCTACATTCACAAGCAGAATTGAAACTGTCTTACCTGCATATGCCGCATCAAGCTCACCCTTGATGTTGACGCCACTCTGAAAGCTCTTTACATTTGTAATCAAGCCCTGGGGGGCTGCTGCCATAGCCGAAAGGCTTGACAGCAGCATAATCATCGCAAGGAGTATTGCGCTAATTTTCTTTAAATTTTTCATAAATGTTCTCCCTGATTAGTTATTTGTGATTTCAAGACTGGGGCTGAGTGCATAAAGGTCGCCAAGAGCGTTCCAGCAGAATACCTTGATTGTGTCAAGACCTTCTGTGCTGATGCTCTTTGTTGTGTTAACCTTTGCCCATCCTGTGTCAACGCTGGGCTTCACGCAAACTGAACCTAGAGCGTCACTTGCCGCACCGTTGTTCAGATTTACAGTTGCAGCTGTTGCAGTCAATGTTTCAGCAGCAGTTCTAACCAGCTTGCCGTCTTTGTAGCCTGCAATAACAACGTCAACCTCCTGAGCTTCACGTGTTGAGTTGAGGATTTCCACCTGGGCTGTTACTTCTGTTGCTGTTTCGGGGATTGCTGTAACTTCAGCATCACCTGCAAGAAGTTTTGCATCACGTCCGAGGATAATTCTTTCTGAAGCTGTGGGTGTGTAATCAATTGTGTAACCACCATTATCAATGGGCATCATATAATAGGGATAGCTTCTGTCGCCTGCTGTGCCGCCACCGGCAAAACCACCTGCTGCAGCTGAATATACATTAACAGGCTGTTCACCAAGTTTAATGTTCGATGCATCCTGTCTTACATTATTGATGATTCTTGTGGGCACCTCTGCATAAGCACGTCCGTTTGCATAACCTGCTGTGAATGTACCGCCAACGGTATAAATCAAAGAATCATAAAAGTATATACCGCTGGTGGGTGTTGAGCCTGCAAGGAATTCAGCATTGTTCTCCTTTACGTCCATTGAATAGATGTTCAGGAAGTTAAGGTTGATTACATTCATCATACCGCTGGCATAAAGGTTTGTCATATACAAACCGCCGGGGAGCTGTGAGAAGTCAACGCCCTTCACATATGAGTTTCTGATATAGGTTGTTGTACTTTCAAGGAAGCCTGCCATACCGCCGATATAACAACGGGGCTGTGTGTTTGTTGCAGCATTTCTCTTGAATGTAACATTCTTAACACTACAAGATGCAATGTTCACGTCATAAAGACCATAACCGATGAGAGCACCTGCACGGTATGAAATGTCTTCATCGGGAAGTGTGATTTCAACATCTTCAAGGTGAAGGTTCATAATTCTTCCGCCATAGGGCTGTGTTGCATCATTGTCGCCTCTGAAGTAAGAGAAAAGACCGATGAAGCCATTTGTCTTTACTGCCTCAACAGCTTCGTTCACATTGTTGTCGTCATCATCATAATAGCTTTCTGTGGGCTGAACCTTTGCACCGTCAGGTTTGTTGGGGTCAATGCTGATGCCCTTGATTACATAGCCGTTACCATTGAAAGTTCCGGCAAAACGATACCATTCACCCTTGCCGCTCAATTTTACCGTTGCATAATCTGAACCGATACCGTAAGCCAGGTTGATGTTGTTGAGGTCGATGTTACATCTCAACTCAACGGTACATCTCCAGAAAGGTGTTGTGGGGCCACCACCGTAGTCTGCTGTTCTGTCAACGCCTTCATAAATTGCATTTCTGAATGCAATGAAGTCTGCTGCAGAGTCGATGTAGTAAGTTCCCAAAGTGTCAACTATTGCAGTGTTGTAGCCTGCACCATAAGCCTTGTGCTTTGAATCCTGAATCCAGTTCTCTGTTACAGAGCCATCCCACACGTCAAAGGTCTTGTTGTATGCCGCATTTGCGGGAATCATACCCAAAACCATACATAATGTCAAAACCAATGCTGCCAAAGTTTTTACCATTTTTTTGTTTACCATTTTTACATTCTCCTTTTCATTAAATTTTAACATGGTTTTTCCTCCTTTTTATTTTTTTATTTTAATTTTATTTTTTTTAAATTTCAAGAGCGTCTCCGCCGCCGAGAGGAATCCAAGTTGTCACATTGCTCCATACGAAGAATTTAACGGTTTTTGTTCCTTCAGGAACAGCCATCTTCATTTCACTTGTGTTACTTTCACCTGTAACTGCACCAAGCATTCTTTCATCTGCATCATAGAACACCATCATAGGTCTGAATTCACATTCTTCCTTGCTGAAGCCGTAAAGCTCCTCGGTTGTCACAGTTCCAACCGCCATATCACCGTCCATTTTCACAGAAGCACTGCAATCCAGAACGTCATAGGTGCTCATTACCGCACGTGTTACCGATGATGTTATGTCACGTTCGCCCACTCTCACGTAAAGCTTGCAATTTTCGGGTGTTACGCTTTGGTCAACCGTGAAGTTACAGCTATATTTTCCGTCTGCACTCAAAACAAGCTGATCTATGTACAAAATATCCTCATATGTCACGTTCTCAAGGTCTGTGCTTTCGTCAAGAAGCATCAATGTTGCCTGCTTTCCTGCAAAATCTGCCTCCGCCTTGCCGTAAACCGAAATTGTGTTTTCGTTTTCAAGAACGTATGCAGGCTTGAAGGGGTCAAGCTTGGGCTGTTCTTCTTCCTCATCGGGTTCAGGTGTCGGTTCGATGTATTCCTTCACAAATGACAATGATGAAACGGAAAATCCAACGCCTGCTTCGGTTGTTGGGTCAAATCTGATTCCCGTAATATCGTCTGTCCATGCCGAGATTTCCTTTGTGTCAATCTTCAGCACGTTATATCCTGCATCAAGCTTCACAGGAATTCGCTTTGAGCCATTCCATGTGCTGTCGGTGCTTGTTATGAAGAATATTTCGCCCGATGTTGCCTTTTCAAGATAGCAACGAACTTCAATATATCTTGCATCTTCAGCTGAAACCGAAATATCGCCTTTGAAACATTGTGAATCGGTTGTTTTAGCCTTACCTGTTATTCTGCCTTTGCCCTTGTATATGGTTTCAACGTTGGTATAATGGCCAAATTTGTCACCCTTGATTTCAAAAAGCAACGCTTCAGCCTTTGGTGCATCGTCTTTTGCCATAAGGGTCTTTGTTTCTTCATCATAGCTTATGTTGCTGTCATAAAGCAGAGCTTCAAAGAGGCTCATTGGTGCATAAACTGTTTCGCCCGGATAGTTGTTCACCTTGTATGCAGGGCATTCAAGGCTGATTTCTTTTCCGTTCACCTTTGCTGTTTTTTCATTCAAGGTGAAGTCTGCCATCACTCCGCCATACTTGATAATATATCTTTCCTCACTGCCGAAATATGACATATAGTCTGCACCCACAATGTTTGCAATAACCGTCAGGGGGAATGTCAAAACACCGTCCTTATTGATTACCTGTTCATCGAGGTATGCTGTCTGTTCATCAGTTACCACCTTCAATCTGTCCTCAAAAGTGGGTTCTGAAAGAAGCTCAATTGACTGCACCGTGATACTGTCACTTGTTGTAACAAAGCCTGTGGCAACCTGCAACGCTGTAAGCTTTCCTGCCCAGCCTGTGCATTCATAAACCGGTGCATAGTAGTCGACAAACTCTGTTCCGTCACCTTCATAGGTATTGAGATATGCACTTCTTCCTTCGCTCATTTCCGCAAAAAAATTTGAAGTCCAGTAGACATTTCCGCCAAAGGATGTGGGGTTCTTTTTCATACGAACCTTGATGTATGTAACCGCACCAATGTCGATATCTTCAATTCCCGACAAAAGGATTGTGGGATTCACATATCCGTCTTTTTCAAGAGTTTCGCCATCTGGAGTCAACTGAGCGCCATCGCTTGTCTGGGTTATTGTGCATCCCGTTGGCTCTGTAATCATCAAAAAGTCCTCACCGTTTGTTGTGAAGTCCCAGCTTTTCAAAACTGTTTCGGGAATTGGGGTTGTTAAATCCTTTTCAGCGTTCTTGTAGTAAACCTGAGTATTCACATCTTCGCCCGTGAACTCAACCTTGGGAGCTTTTTTATTCACGTGGTAAAGCTTTCCGATTCTTGCTTTCTGTGCAGTTGTGGGAACAACGTCTGTGTGTGCACCGCCCGTTGTTGTGGCACGTCTTATGGCATCAAGATACATAAATCCGTTACCCTCGGTTGGAGCCACAGCGTGACCTTCGCCGTATTCATCCCAGGATGAGATGTTTATAATCTTCTGCCCCTTTGCCTTTGAGGGTGTATAGCCTGCCAAAAATTTATCGGTTATCCAGTTAAGCTGGTCTTCAAGCTCTTCGCCCGAATGCTTATATCCTTGGGAAATTCTCCAAGCTGAATCATTTCTGATTGGCGAAGCCGCAGGAATAAAGTCAATTTGACTTCCATAGTTATTCATCTGCTTTTGCATTATTGCTCTCTGAACAGTAAAATTGCTGTCACCACCAAAACCATAGGTGGTTGTTGCATCAAATCCGTAAGAAACCGAGTTTGCAAGGCCGCTGTTTCCGTATGAAACAAGGTATGGATCGCCAACTCCTGCATTCTTACACATTGTACGGATTTTGTTTATACCGTTCTTTATACGTCTTTCTTTTGTGAGTCCATCCATAAAATTTCCCGTATCCAGTATTTCAAAGAATGTGTTGGGAGAATAAATTCCAAAAACGGGTCTGCCGTCAATCTTCTGATACTGGGGATGCTTGAAATACATTTCTATGTACTGGGGCAAAATCACGTTGAAGAAGTCGTCATAATAATCCGAGCCGTAACTATCAAGACCGCTTGATTCATAGAACACAGCAAACTTTATCTGATCGTTGTATCTTGAATTCAGATAGGCATTGATGAAGCCCGTATTACGTGTTGTCGAAGCTGTGGGCTGTGAAACAATAGAACTTGAATCGCTTGGTGCATAAGGATACATACAGATGTTCATAAAGTCCACGCCGTGTTCCTTCATGTACTTGATTGTCCAGTCAACCTGCTCGGAGCTCGTGTCATCATAAAAGCCCAGAACGGGTTTTCTGTCATCAGAGCTATGGTTTATATAGTCCCAGCCGTAATGCTGACCTTCTGTCCACATAGGACAAATCTGCATTGAAATCAAAGGGGCGTCCGCATTCTTTTCGGGGATTTCGCCAATGACGGGATAATCCGCTGCATATGTCACCGCCTTTGAGAGTTCAACGTCGTCAACATAGAGTTCTGAGCAGCCTGATTCTGCCTTAACAGAAATCTTGTCAATCACCTCTGCCGCTCCGTCAAATGGAATTGCAGTGCGAATTTTCATGTTGTTGAAGTACACATCAGCAGTTTTGCTCAAAGTGTTCACATCAAGACGAATGGTGTTATACACATTTGCAGTATAGCTTGCAAAGGATTTCTTGCCTTCATTGCTGTTGCTGTAATAATTCGTACCATCCGATGTGATTTCAACCGCTTTTGTATCATTTCCCGAAAGTGTTATGCTGTAGCTTCCGCCCTTTTGGGGTTGCAGAAGGCTGATGTCAAATCGAAGATTTCCACTAACGGGAGAAAAGCTCTTCTCTGCAGTTGCAACAGCTGATTTGCCGTTAATGAGCAAATCGTACTTGTCATATGCCGATGCATTCTTATTGCGAAGTGATACCGAGCCCGAAACATTCCAGTCGTCAGGCATCACGCCACCGGAGCCCATAAAATCTTCTTTTACGTAATAGCCCTTGTCGGCATAAAAGTTTTTGTTTATCAAAACTCCTGTTGCTTCAACCCCGGTTTTCATTGAAAAACCATCAATTGCTGAATTTTCTTTGACAAAGGGAAGATTTGTTGCAACTGTGTCTCCGTTAATCTGAATTGTTCTTACAACATTGCTGTCCATATCAAACACAGCCTTAACTTCATATCTCACATTTTCACTGTATGTCATCAAAAACGCATTATTGCCGTCCGCACCTTCAAAATAAAGTCCGTCGGCTTTTGTAATCATTCCCCAGACGGTATCTTTTCCGCTGAGGAATCTGAATGATGCATCATTCATAACTCTATCCGCCTTGAAGTCAAAGCAGACTGTAATTATGTCGTTCTCAATTGCATTCATCGGAAGGTATGCTTCCGATGGATAGCTTTCGCTTCCATCGTTCAGAATATTGGGACACTTATCTTCCTCTGCCACAGCATAACCGCTGATTGGAAATGGATTTGCAACTTCCCAGCCGTTCTGCATTGTGCTACCGCCATTGTAACGAGCCAGTGCCGCAGCGTTTGTGTCTGTTGCCGCATCCACCATAGCTGTGTTACCGACAACTATCGCTGTCATCAGATACATCATTACAGTCAGCAAAGCCAGACCTCTGAAGGTTTTTGATTTAACCATTTTCATCATCCTTTCTTTCATTTTTCGGTAAAAGAATTTTTACCGATGTGTATTTATTTTCTTCTGATTTAATTTCCAAACCGTAGGGCACACCATATCTCAAAAGGATTCTTTTGTAAACATTGGCAATCCCAATACGTCCGTTTTGTCGGTTTGTCTTCACGTTGTTATCAAGACTTTTTCTTATATCGTCAAGTTTCTCTTCGTTCATTCCAACACCGTCATCACGAACAATGATGCAGATATTTTCATTCTCAACCGTTCCTTCAATGTATATCGCACCACCCGTCTGCTTGGGCAATATTCCGTGTTTCAGTGCATTTTCAACAATGGGCTGAAGTATCATTTTGGGAACCTTCATGTCAAAAAGCCTGTCTTCAATATCCATAAAAATTTTTATACGTTCGGGATAACGCAGTTGCATAATCCTTACGTATTTCTGAACACATTCAAGCTCCAGACAAAACTCTGCCATTTCATCTTCTTCAGATGAATATCTGAAAATATCCGCCATAGCTGATGCTATTGTGATTATCTCGTCAGCTTTATAATCAATTGCAAAACTGGAAATCGCCCCCAAAGTATTGTATAAGAAGTGCGGCTGAATCTGCATCTGATACATATAGAGTCTTGCATTTTTCTCCTCAAGCTCTTTTTCAAACAATTCTTCCTGAGTCTGAATTATTTTCACTGTATTGTCCTCCAACTTGACAATCATATCATTGATATGCTCTGCCAGCATATCAATCTCGCAAACTCCAACTTTTTCGAACAGCTTTTTTCGCTTTGAAGCATAGTCATCAAGATAGCCAAACACCTTGTTTATTGGTTTGACAAACAGACTTCGAAAAATAATCAAAAAGGCTATCAGCGAGAATAGCTGAAGCAAAACAATGATTATTGTTAGGATACGTATTCCGTCATACTCCTGAGGTATACGTGATGAGGATATACCACATATAAGTTCAAGAGATGTTTCGCTGATCTTAGCTTTGTTTATACTCCAGTTATCCTTTTTTTCGGATGGAACAAACAGACTGTACGTTTTATCGTTTTGAGAATCATTCATCTCAAGGCTGACATCATCAAGTATATTGAGACGACGTTTGAGCTCAAAAATATTGATTGTTTCAATTACGCCAATTGTTCCCACGGTTTCGGCACCTACACCTTGAAGATTAATCATATTTGAGTCCTGAAATTTGCAAACTACAATCGTCCCATTTTCAACAAAAACACCCAAATCGTTACTCAAAGCATTCCTCGTATATTTTTCATAGAAGCTCTGAATCGACTGAACCATTGATTCCGAGGGTGAATTTCCTATTGTACTTTGCGTACTTACGGAATCCCACGCCATCACATAAAAGCTTTCGTCAAAAAAACGCGTCGTTTTCCAGATTTCATTAAATACCTCTTTATATGCAAGCTTACGTTTGCTCTCATTTGTTTCAGAAAGGTATATCTGCATATTACGATTTTCAGCAATGGACTTTAAGAACCTCGTCGCCATATCGATTCGCTGGTTAAGCTCATAATCAACACCTGTAATAACACCTGTTACATAATCATTATTTGCATTCTCTATTACTGCATCAACAAGAACAAGCATATACAGCTGAACAATCAAAACAATAATAAAGATTACTATCAACATGCTCTGAAACACTTTTTTAAAGCTTATGTCTCTCATCGTTCTTACCTCTTGTTCAGCGTGTCAATTCGATATTGGCGAGGTGTTTTGTTGAATTTTTTCTTGAACAGCTTGCAAAAATATACATACTCATAATTGAGATATTCCGCGATTTCGTCCATTTCCATATTGGTATTCTTGATTAGCTCAACTGCCGCTTTCATTTTCATTTCTGTGACATATTCATTGAATCCCATATTGAAATGTTTTTTGAACAATTGACAACAATATGTCAGATTAAGTTCAAATTTTTCCGTAAGCTCATTGAGATAGAGCTTCTCGGTGTAATGATTCTCAACATACTGTATAAGCTGATGGAACTTGCGATTTTCAATTTCCTTTTCAGGCTTTGTGATTATGTCACTCACCGAATTTTCCTTGTCAAGACTTTCCTTCAACCGAATTATAACCTCCTGGGCTTTTTCTTCGGTGATAGGCTTCAGACAGTATGAAAACACGCCATAATCTATTGCACTCTGAGCATATTCAAATATTGAATATCCGCTAAGAACCACAATTTTCACTTTGTTGTTGCGATTTCTGATTTCCTTGAGCATTTTTTCTCCCGAAATTCCCGGCATGCACATATCAAGCAAAATCACATCAACAGGCGACTTGTCAAGATAATCGAGTGCCTCTGACTGTCTCGTGGTGGCGAGTCGGACTTCAAAACCATACTCCTTCCACGGGAACAGCTTCATGGAAACATTCAGAGACCACGCCTCATCGTCAACTAAAATTACATTGTACATGATGTAACCCTCCAACATATTCTTTAACTATTATGATATTATACATCAAAGAACTATACAATGAAAAGACGTACTGTCTAACCTTTTACCGAACCAACAGTGATGCCCTTTACGAAATACTTCTGGAAAAACGGGAATATCATAACAATCGGACCCATAGCCAATACACACATAGCCATACGGGCATTGAGGGTAGGAGGTGCAACTTGTGTAGTATTCACACCCAGCTGCATAGCCTCTTCGGAATTCAGGAATTCGATATTTTTCATTATAGACATCAGCAAATACTGAAGCTGCACCTTGCTCTCATCTTCAATGTAAAGCAAGGACGGATACCACGCATTCCATGCACCAAACAGTATAAAAAGAGCTATACACGCAATCGCCGGTTTGGACAACGGAAGAACAATTTTCCAGAATATGTACATTTCCTTGGCACCGTCTAACTTGGCAGATTCTATCAATTCAAACGGTAAATCCATAAAGAACGATTTAAGCATCAATATATACCATGCTCCCGCAGCGCCCGGAATAATAAGCGCAAAAATTGAATCCTTCATTCCGAGCCACTGGGAAATAAGTATATATGTCGGAACAAGACCCCCGTTGAAAAGCATTGTGAAAAACGCAAAAAACGATAGAAATTTTCTGTAAGGATAGTCTCTTCTACTCAAGACATATCCATACGTGGTTTGAAGAAAAAGTCCAAGCAAGGTCATTGCAATCGACGTTATTATTGTAATTTTATATGCATCCAAAAGTCTTGTCGGATTAGCAAATATCGCCTTATATGCATCAAGAGTAAAATCTTTCGGAATGATCGTGTAACCCGTAGACATAATTTGCGACTGACTTTCAAAGGACGAACCTAAGATTATCAAAAAAGGAATCAAGCAACACGCTGACAAAATGATAAGCAGCGTATGAGCTATAATCTTTACCATTCTGTCTTCCTTCATAACTAACTTTTTTTTCATCTTATCTCCTCCTTAGAACAAAGCACTGTCTCTGTCAAATCGCCTTACAGCAAAGTTTGTGATGATAACAAGTATAAATCCAAGAACAGACTGCACAAAACCAACTGCCGCCGCAATACCAACATCACCCACCGTCATAAGCGCTCTGTATACATAGGTGTCAAGAACATCGGTCGTCTCATAAAGCAATGGAGAATTAAGTGACAGGTTATAGAACAGACCAAAATCACCATAGAAGATTTTACCGATTTTTAGAATGGTCATCATGATAATAATGCCCTTTATGCTTGGAATAGTAATGTATCTGGTAATTTGTAGTTTATTTGCTCCATCCATTTTTGCCGCTTCAAATAATGATTTATCAGTTCCCATCAGTGCTGCATAATAAAGCACCGCATCACTTCCACAAGATTTCCATAGGGCAGAAAATATCAAAATTCCCGGCCAATATTCAGGCACACTATACCATTGCTTTGGTTCAGCACCAAAATAAATCAGCGCCTTATTAATTATGCCATGGTCCATATCAAACAGCGCTTTTGCAGCAAAAGCAACAACTACCCACGATATATAATGTGGCAGATACAGAAGGGTTTGATGTGTTTTTACAGCTCTTGAACTGACCTCATAGAGCAAAAGGGCAATTGTAACCGACAGAAAGACTCCGCCAACTATAAACACAAAATTATACAGCAAGGTATTGATTACCGCGGTATTCAATTGCTCATTATTCAGCAAAAACTTAAAATTATCAAATCCAACCCAATCGCTGCCAAAAAAACCTTCTGAAAACTTATAATCCTTGAACGGAAGCACAAGCCCATAAAGGGGAATATAATTGAATACAATAAAATATATAATCATTGGCAGCGCCATGATTGTCAGCGGAAGACTTTTCCGGAAGCGTTTCGTACGCGCACCGACTGTCCTTTTGTTTGAACGAACCCTAATATCAGTTTTCGTTTTTTTCAACATAGTCATCCACCTCTGTTATTCTTTCCAAGCCTTATACTGTCTGTTCATTTCATCAATAATGGTATATACCCCGGATTTTTTCATTTCTTCACGTGTTTCAGCAAGATACTTGTCGAAATCGTCCATACAACCAAAATCAAATACCTGAGCAACTGTTCCGTAGGTTGCAGTTACTTTTGCAATTTCAGCCTTCAAGGAATCATCTTCGAACACAAAGCCCGATGCCCCTGACAACTTGGCATTTTCGTTGTTTTCCTTTATGTTATTGATAACATCAACTGTGTTCCAAGCACTATCCCATTGATTGAACAAAGGACCAAGCCAGTTGTGCCAGATTGCCCATGTCTGTTCTGAACCTGTTTTCACATCGATAGATTTTGAACCGATTTCCTTGGTTCTTGCATCATTAACAGTATAGTTTACCCCTTCAACACCATACGCAAGAGTGTTAAGGAGGTAATCATCCTTCCAGATAAGATTCAAAAGCTGCATACACTTTTCTGGCTTGTCAGATGTTGTGCTGATTCCAACACCGCCGGCAATGCCAAGGCTGATTCTTGTATTACCTGCATATGTTTCAACACAGGGATAGCCATATACAGATGAAGATTTTGAACCGTCCTCTGAATAATAACCGTTATTTCCCAACACAGCATACTGTCCTGACTTTTTCTCGCTCATTTCATCTGTTCTTGAAATTGCATCACTCGCTATGTATCCCTTTTTGTAAAAATCATTCTTTACACGTGCTTCGGCAACAACTTCCTCGTGGTCATATTTCATAACAAATTCTTGCTTAACCTCATCAAACACAACTCCCTTAACGGATGATTCTGTCCAATTTTCATTTACAACATCAACAACGCCATGATGCATAGGAATAATTCCGGGTTCGTTTTCTTTGATTGTTTTGAGATAAGGCTCCAAATCCTTGAGACTCTTCACACTCAGATAATCAAAGCCGTATTTTTCCACAAGATCCTTTCTGAACACAAAAGATCTGCTGACAGAGCGTGCACTATGTCCTTCAACACCATAGGTTTGTCCGTTATATTTGCCTTTACCCTTAACCATAGCCTCCTGCTGCGCTAAAATATCCTGTCCATATTCCTGAAGCAAATCATCCACGGGGATAAATGCGCCATCCTTCACATAGTTAAGAAGAGTGGTTCCGCCCGGAAGCTGGCACATATCAAACTTTTCACCTGAAGATACCATTACATTAAGCTTTTGATCATACATACCGCTTTCAATGAAACGAATTTCAAGCTTCACACCGATTTCTTTTTCAATAATCTTGTTTGCCTCTTCCAAAACCAGATCATATGAACTCATGTTGTCCACAGGCTTTCTCATATACCATACAATCGTATTTGGGTCCACTTTTGAATTCCCACATCCCACAAATAACGCCGCAGTAATGCACAATACAATACAAAACGCAGTAACCTTTAATATGTTTTTTTTCATAACTACAACTCCTTATATATTTTTTAATTAATTTACTATATAACATGTATGGGTGTTACCCGCATTCGTATAAACAAACACCCGGGAATAATTGTTCTTTGAGGTTTGATAATCCACAATGTCCGTATATGGCTTTCCGGCAAGAATCTGTGAATTTACTCGCCCCTTTTCAAATCTGTAAATCGTGCCCGCTGACACACGTTCAAGTCTGTAATTTTCTGCTGTAATCGGGTCAAATGACGGGCCAATTGGTGTCTGGGATATCAATTCCTGTCCACCATTCATTACAATTCCCGCATATCCGGAGTCCATAATCCATACATCACCCATATACCAGTTTCCACCGGCATTTGCATCAGCGTTCTGAGGATTTCTACCCAAATACATACCCGACTCAATATCATAAAGCATCTGTATTCCCGTAACTTTGCTCTTGCCGCCTTCAGTCTTGCGGTTATAATGAATAACATCACCGGGTGTTACAGAAAAACGCTGTCCCGAAACGGTGGTAGAATGAGCAGGAACACTTTCAACATCAACCGCATTATCATAAATGCAAAGCTCACCTTCGGACGCCGAACCAAAGAAACCTCTGATGCTTGTGTAAACTTCGCCATCAGAATTCATTTCCTTGCTGACACTGTTTACAATATAAAGACTTGTACTTGCTCTTAATGTGCTGTCAGCAACAGCATAGGTAGAAAGAAGACCTTTGCCGCCCGTAATATATGTTGTCACTTTATACGCCTTGTCGTTTTCGAATACTGTGGGAGATCCAACAGAAAATTCTTCATCATCCGCCGTCTGGGGATTTTCCGGAATAAGGAAAACCTTGCAGGTTGAGCTGAGAACAGTTTTGAAGTCACGGAACGAACGGGTTGAGCTCATATACTTGTAATTCGCCTCAAGCTTTGTGTTCTGCATAATCGCCTCTTCGGGGCAAGTTTCAGCAGTTCCTGTGTGAATAGTATAAATTCGGTTTACCAGCCCTTCGGTATTTCGTGCAATGGTAATCAACCCCGGCTTTACGGAAGCTTCACCCGCTTTGAGTATTGCAAGAACATCAGCAATATCTTTTCTTACATCATTCACATACACATTATCAGCACACAAAAGAACCTCAACACCGCCCGAGGAATTGCAAACTCTCATTTTGAGATCTCTGGTCAGGGCTTCTGTGATTATATCTGCATTAATCAGATAAACAACCTCTGCATCACGTGGAGTGATTTCATAATTCGCAATTTTGCCGTTCAAATCGGTGTATGCAGTAATTGTTTCGCCGGGACGAGCCGTAACCGTTGGAATAGTGTTCAAATTCACCTTGTATGTGACTCCGTCCAGTTTAATTTCATCTTCACCCACACCGGTTACTACACCTTTGACTTTTGTGTTGCAAACAACAACTCTGCAGTATTCACCATCAGCACTCATTGCAACGCTGATGATACTTCCGGCTTTTACCACCTTGAATTCAACATTCTTGCCCGTTTCGCTTGTCAAAATCAATTTACCCTTTTCAGAAAGATTACTGAAGTTGAATCTTCTTGTGTTGTCGTTGGCATCATAAACAGTCATTGCTGTTGAATCGACAGTCCCTGCAACAAAGGTATCGTAATCCTCTATAAACACAACATCATATACTCTGTCCTTGTTGTTATCAAGAAATCTGATTGAACCATCCTGGGGGAGCATATCAAAGCTCTCACTTATAAGAGCTGATGAATTTGAACGTCCGTTATAGATGATACTGCAACCTGACTTCAAGGTTATTGTTTCCGTCTTGTCATTTTCATCATAATATTTATAAACTCTTGATTCATAACTTTGAAGATTGTCACTGTTTATAATAAGCTCCGAATTTCTGTCATAATCCTCACAAACATAAACAAGCTTACTTTCTGAACCAACCTGTTTTATGAAATACTTAACCGCCTTACCCAGAAGAGCATTTGTATCCACATCATAAGCATAAGCTTTTTCATCAATTTTTACAAAGCCCTCAGCCGCCGCTTCACCACCGTACAAATCCGAAAGAGATGTTGCTGTTACAATACCTTTATACTCTGTGCATTTGTGAATTTCACTCATCACGGTGTTGTCTGTTGCAATATAGAAGGATGTGCCTTCTGAAGTATGATTCCAGAACATCAGGTCAACCGAAAGAGCATTTTTGAAAAGCACAAGCACTTCACCGTATGTCAATGGATAACGTTCATCCTTTATTGCAACATCATCAAACAGTTTCAGTTTTCTTGCCATTGCAAGATATGCATCATTGCCCTGAAACTCTTTTTCAGCAACGTATTTATATCCGAGACCTGCAACAAGTGACTCCATTGCGGTATTCAATGTGATACCACCGTCAGGATTGAATTTGCCGTTTGTTTCAGCGCTGATATATCCGTTATTTACCGCAAATTCGATTTCTGCGGCATTTTCGCTGTTCACATCGGAAAACAGCCCCTTCTGTCCCAGCATTTTTGCAAGATTGGTATGTCCGAAAAAGCTGTTGAACATGGAAACAAACTCTGCTCTTGTGACAATGGCGTGAACATCACGATTCACATCAAAAAGTCCGATTCCTCTGAATATCGCCAGTTCCTGGGAATAATCCCGAAGTTCCGCATCGGAATACATCTCATCTTCGTAGGCAAGAACAGATACTGACGACATCGACAGGAGCATTATTGCTGTCAATATCAAGCATAAAACTCTGTTTTTTCCCTTTGTCATATCTTACCGCCTCCTTACAAAACTCTATTCGAAAAATCTATAATTCTCTTTATCAGAACAGCCGCTTCAGCTCTTGTGATTGTTCCCTGAGCCTTGAAGCTTCCGTCTTCGTAACCATTTATAAGCTGATTGTTTTCCATAAACGCAATTGCTGTGTATGCATAATCCGAAATAGCATTTTTGTCGGTGAATTCACATTCAAACTCAACTTCCTGATTAAGCAACGCAAGGCCGTCAAGAGCACGATATGTAATTACCGCTGCATCTTCACGCTTGATTGAATCGCCTATACCGAATTTGTCACTCGACACACCATTAACGATTTTCTTGTTGAATGCTGTATTGACATATTCAGCGTACCATTCTGATGCGTTCACATCAGCAAATGAAGAAACCGCCGTCTTGTCTGTGGGGATTTCAAGAGCAAGAACAAGCATTTTCAGGAATTCTTCACGGGTTACATTCGCCGAAGGGTCAAAGGTATTTGTATTCCGTCCGTTAACAATACCTTTTCCGGCAAGTTCTTCGACGCTTGCCTTTGCCCAGTCGAAGTCAGCCATATCCTTGAATTCAACAGTCGTCTTTTCAGGAACGGTTGTTGGCTTTTCAACAGCCGAAGGCGTTACAAATCCAATCATTGAACCACCACTTCCGCCTCTGCCTCCGCTGCCGCTGTTGCTGCTGTTATTATTTTTTCTGTCAGCAATTATATCAAGGATTTCGTCTTTGATTTCTGTAATATCATTATTAAGTTCAAAGCCCGCAAGCTTCAACAATTCAGTATTCTTCAGTTCATAGCTCTTTATATCAATTTCAAGGATTTCCTGATTTGTTGTCAGAAGTGTTTTCACCTGTGAAGCAGTTACACATTCTTTCAGCGATTCAGAAATTACTGCAAATTCAAAAGCTTCGGTAGATTCTTCAATAGAATTAAAGTCTGACTGTGCATAGCCCAGAGCCATCTTGTCACCGCAGAGATTGTAGAAGTCTTCATATGTAATGAGTGCAGTGGTATCATTGATACCAAGCGCCTTGCGATATTCTTCGTTTTCAATCATCTGCTTTACGCCGTCTGCATCATTCTTCTTGTCTTTAAGCATTGTAACCATTGCCGCTTCATTCAGCTGATTCTTCAAATCCGAAAGGGCTTCAACCTTGGGCTGGTTTGCAACATACTTCATAACAGATTCAATATCTGTTGCGTTTTCAAGGTAATCTTCATAGCCCTGTGCACCAAGGTAAAGACGTGAATATGCTTCATCAAGAACATTCTTTATAGCTTCCGCCGCATCAAGCTCCGATGTACTGCCTGCCTTCAAGTCTGATTTTGCATCGTTTATGAGTTTCATTGCCAGATTCTGATAGTTTTCGCCATAAAACTCGATTTCGGCACTATCATAATCCAAAGTTCCATTCATTACACCAACACTATAAACATACTTTGTGGGTTCAAAACCATCAAGTGTTGTGGGCAAAGGATCGGGAGCCACATCTTCAAGAGTTACCTCAAATTCATAATATCCGTTATCTTCTGTGCTTTTCTGTTCAATATATATTGTTTTGGTGTCAAGCTCCGCTTCATCATCCACTCTCATCACACGAAGCAATACCTCGTTTTCAGCCCTGTCAGTCAGATAGCCATATATGTGCATTGTGTCGCCCGCAATTTCCACATTGGAACCGAGGTCATCCGTTGCAAACGCACACATACTGCATTGCATCAGAACAATTGCCAAAACAATCAAACAACTGATAAATCTATTCTTCACAATGATTCCTCCTTCTAATTCATCATCAGGCTGATACCATCAACCATTATGCTTCCCAAAGCACCAGCTTCAGGGACAATAATCAACTTCTTCAAAATGCCTGACCAGTTTTCATTGCTGCTTGTTTCAATTATATATTCATTTGTACTTTCGCTCATTGGAACAACATCAACCACAAAGCACTTTTGTTCGCTTATATTCTTATCCTTGTCGGTCATGAAATAAACCTTGAGCTTTCTGGAGTTTGTCTTGTTTGCATACTTTAGTGCAATCTTTCCGATTGACTGTGTATCAACATCAATATTTCTGATGTTTGCAAAAGTGGGATTATAACCTGTGATTACTGCACCAAGTCTGCCATCCTTTGTTTCAACATTACCCCATGCCTTGCTGAATTCCCAACCGTCAAATCTTGTGTTTTTGTTGAACTTCCATTCATAAGCCTTGTCGGAAACTGTTACACAGCTTGACATATCCTCACCGCCTTGTGTGGCTGCGGCAACCTCGTCACCGTAGAAAACAACTTGATCCATGGTGAAGGTTACGCCCGTTGCCGTGGCAGGGTCAATTCTGAAGGATGCAATCATATCCGACCACGTTCCAATCATCGAGGTGTCAAACATAATTGAGTTGTTTCCTGCCTTTGTTGTGACAATTGCCGTACCCTTATCCTCACCCCAGCGTGTGTCGGTGTTCTTTATGAAGTAGAACTTTAACTGCGTGGGGCTTGGAGTGTTGACCTTGATGTTTACAAACTTAATCAATGATGCATCAAGGTTTACAGTAAGTGCAAAGTTCGGGTCGTTATTTGATGTTGTTGCCGTCATCTTTCCGTCTTTATATGTGATACCTGTCAATCCAACGGGATTTGTCACGGAAGTTTCATCATCATAGTCGATTGAGAATATTACTTCTCTTCCGATATCTTCTTCCTCTTCTTCAAGGCTCTTGATTGTGAGGGTACGTGCCGCTGCATCCCACGAGAATTCCTTGTTTGTCATTATAGCTTCAGCAAGTTCAAGAGGAATGTAAACTGTATCATTGATAATCTCTGACTTTCTGAAAGGAGCCACGGGAATCATTACTTCCTGACCCTTCACCAATGCCTTTCGACTGCCCTCGGTGAGGAACGAAACATCTTCGCCAACCTTGATTGTATATGTGCCTTCCGACTGATATGCAAGTATTTCATCAGCCCCTGCCATATACATAACCGCTCTCATGGGAAGCATCACGGTGCCGTCCTGCTCAATGTACGGGTCATTGAGAGACTGAATTCTTTCGTCAATAATTACCTTGTCCATTGCTGTGATTTCTTCATCCTGCAAAAACTCAATGGATTCAATAATGAAAGGCTGTGAAGTGTCTGAAATCTGACCGAGCATAAACTCAACACGCTCAATGCTTCCTGTCCAGTTCATATTAGATGAAACGGGTGCATAATAATCAACAAATTCTTTTCCGTCGTCGATTCCCGCATTGAAGAACAGCTTTTTGTCATTGTCCATTGTGACCATATCGCCTGACCAATACATAAAGCCGCCACCCGATGTGGGGTTCTTCTTCATTCTTATCTTCACATATGTAACATCATAAGCATCAATTCCGTCAGGAATATCAAAACCGATTCTGGGCGTTGTGTCAGACGGGTAAACAGCCAATCCTTCGGGTGTTGATGACATTGTTGCAACCTGCGATACTGCCGTCACTCTGGAAGAATCTGCAGAATTGGTCATATACCAACCCTTTTTCACCTTTTCGGGAATCTTCTCGGCAGGTGATTTTTCTCTTGCTTCATAGAAAATCTTTCTGTCAATGTTTGCTGTTTCATAAATTACATTCTGAATTTTTCTGTCCCCTGTGTACAGCTTGTTGATTCTTTCCTTTTGTGCATCTGTGGGGATATCATCAATATGCTCGCTGCCCTTTGTCAAAGAAGAACGCACCGCATCCATATACTGGAATCCAAGGCCTACCGTGGGAGCAACAATATGACCTTCACCATATTCGTCCCAGGTACACACATTCAACAATTTTTGGCTGACACTTGGCTTATAGTCCTTGAGCAAATCATCGTTCACCCAGTTGAGAAACTGATCAAATTCCTCCTCGGTGTGCCAATAACCACCCTCGGGACGCCAACCGCTGTCGTCACGCATGGGCACAGGTGATGCAATGAAGTCAACACCCTTTGCTTTGCACGCTTCAAGTGAACTTTCAAAATAGGTTTTTTGATATGTGAATGTTGCATTATATCCCATACCATAGCTGGAAACTGCATCAAAGCCTGCATTAACCGCAGTATCAATTGCATAGTTACCGTTATTTACAATAAGGTAGGGATTTCCAACCCCTGCATCAATACACATTTGACGCATTCTCTCTACGCCCGCTTGAACCGACGCCTTACCACTGCCGTCATTGAATACGTTGAAGATATTGTCAGCGGCATAAATTCCGAATACGGGTCTGCCGTCAACCTTCAGATATCTGGGGTCTTTGAAGTAATGTTCAATATAATGAGGCCAAACAACTTCAAAGAAGTCATCATAGTATGCCTGACCCGCCTTGATTCCGTTGGCTTCAAGGAAAAGTGAATATTTGATTTTGTCGCTGTAACGCGAATCGAGAACCGCACTCAAAAAGCCTGCTGAACGGGGGTCGTTATCTTTAATCTGTGATGTTATATCCGAACCATTGTTGTTGTTAATATGCGGGAAGGTACAAATACTCATATAATCAGCACCATGTTCCACAAGCTGCTTTATAATCCAATCGGCTGCTTCGGGCTTGTTTCCGTCATAGAAACCGATAACGGGTTCACGTCTGTCGGAAGACTGTGCAATCCAGTCCCAACCGAAGTGAGTTCCTTCAACCCACATAGGACAGAACTGCACGCCAACCAGGGGAGCACCCTCTTTCTTTTCGGGGATTTCTCTTATAACGGGGTAATCCTCGGCATACACTTCTGTTTTGGAAAGCAACACATCATCCACATGGAGAAGCTCATTACTTTTTCCGCTGTAAATCTTCACCGAATCAATTGCATCTCCCACATTAGCGAATTTGAGACCCTTGAGCATGATTCTGTTGTTCAGATAAAGGTCATATGTATCTGTCTTTGTGTCAAGCTTCACCTTCAGGTTATACCATACATTTTTTATAAATTCATAGAAGGGAATCGCCTGACCATTTTCATCAATATAGCAAAAACTGTTTCCGTCAGAGGAAAGCTTGATAAGTGCTTTTTCTCCATCCATCAGGCTGAAGTCAAAGTCACCTCGTTTTTCATCAACCAAGGTGTTAACTTCAAAGGTTAATGCACCGCTTGCTCTGTTCACCCGTCTCACAGCACTCACCGATTCACTGCTGCTGTCAAGGGTAAGATGGAAACGTTCCGGCAAATAAGTATTGCTTTCCGACAAAGAAGCAACTCCGCCGCTTGATGTTATTTCCCAATCATCAGGCACCACACCTGCACCCGATAGAAATACCTCATCAAGAATATATCCACCGTCAATAAACAAGCACCAGTTGGACACAACACCCACTGCTTTCTCGCTGGTTCTGATAACAAAGCCATCAGCCACGGTTGCATCACTCGAAAAAGGCTTGTTCACAGCAAGGGTTTTTCCGTTTATCTGAACTCTTTCAATCTGCTTGGTGTCAAAGTTCAAAAAGGCTCTTACCACATATGTTTCCCGCATGCCGGAGTTTCCGGGAGTATATGTTGTGAGAAAAATATTCTTTCCGCCGGGCTGTTCAAGATAAAGACCGTTTCCTTTGGTAACAATTCCGAATACAGGCTTTTTTGAACCCAAAAGACGGAATGCCGTATCATCCATTCTTCTGTCCAGAGCAAAATTATACATAACAACAACATTTCCCCCTGAAATCTTGTTCAGGGCAAAATGCGACTCTGCAGGATGCTCGGTGCTGCCGTCGTTTACTGTATTTATGGGATTATCAACATTTGCGGTAATCCCCTCAAGAGGATAAGGCATATTTTTGTCCCATGCTGTATTTCTTGCGGTTCCTGTACTTCTTGCATAGTGAACAACGCGGTCTGTTTCCTTGAAATCAGCTTCAGTATTCGCATCATCTGCTGCCGCAAAACTCACCTGCGGAAAAGCACCACTTAGAAAAACCGTTGCAAGGCCAACCGATAACAGTCGTTTTTTAAGGTTTTTTCCAATCATCGTTTATCCTCCTTATTTTTCAATTCTTTTCACCTTCAACAAGGGAATAACTTCATCTGCTCCCTTGTAGGTAACAATCTGCAAAAAGTCGCCCTCTGCAAATTCAACATCTGTCAAATCCAATGTTACTTCAATGTCGCCATCCGCCGCTGAGTTTTCGCCAACGGTCACAAACACCGACTTTGTGTTCACAAGCTTGCCGCCCGAAATACAAGAGAAGTTCACAACTGCATTTTCGAGAGCATCACCGGTGTTGTTTTTAAAGCCCGAAAGCACAGCAGTGAGTTCACCATCTGACACCATGCCATCCGCCATTTCAACTTCGTCTGCCGCACCGTAATTCTTATACACCTTTATGCTTTCACATTCAAATGCAGGTGGGAGTTCTTCCCATGCAAGCAAGGGATACTGCTTGCGTGCCGACATATCACGGAATCCTGCACCAAGAGTTTCAGCCAAGGTCACATCTTCAATGTCAAGAAGGGCTGTTGAGCCGGAGCTTCCTGCGTAGTGTTCCTCTGAATATACGTTTGTAAGAGTTGCGTCCTTATCGTTGTTGTTGAGGATAGCTCCGTGGTACTTTTCATAGTTGGGTCCATCCTTCACAACATTTGCAATGTAGCAGTTTTCAACCTTTGTTCCGGCTTCTTCGGCATAGGCAATACCGCCAACCTGCAAAGCACCCTGACCTTTGCCGACGGTGATTCCCGTGAAGTCAGCACCGTTTACATAACAGTTTTTCATTGTTGCTGCACGGTGATAACCCGAAATTGCACCAAGACGCATACGGTTTGTTATTGCACTACCGCCCGAAAATGTGATGTTCTTCACAAAACAGTTGGTGATGCCCGACTGATAGTTTACAGAACACAATCCGCCTGCAAAATCAATTCTTGCAGTTCCCGAATTCGCCAATGTAACCGTCACGTTTTCAATACCGAGATTCTGGATTGTTGCCGCTCTTGCATAGAACAAACCAACCATCTTGCAATCACCGTAGGTTTCAGTATCAAGAACGGCATCGTCCTGATTCTGATTCATTGTCAGATTCTTAATAATGTGACCGTTTCCGTCAAATGAACCATAGAACAATGTAAGAGCATGATACCAGTTTCCTGAATCACCGCTTGTTCTTGTTGTTGTGGTAAAGCCACCAACACCGTATCTCAGGTTGTAGTTGTCAAGGTCAATGTCTGTGTTGAGAATAATTGTCTTTCCTGAAAAGTTATACTCATCCATAGTCATATTTCTAAATTTTATAAAATCGTCAGCATCTTCGATGTAGAATGTGCTTGCGCTGTCATAATCGCTGCCCCATTCCGCATCCACATCTGAACCGTTCCAGATACTTATCGCTTCGGCTTCGTCATTTGCCGAAACAGGCAATGCACACGCAAGCATAATCAAACAAAGTATCAGACAGATTGTTTTTTTCACAAAAACCACTCCTTATTTAAAATATTCTTGTATAAATTGTACTATATTTTTGTTTTTTTCCAAAGTGTCGGGATTTTGTTTTATAGTCAAATCTTCTGTTTTTAATAATTTTTTAATCCCATCCAAGTTCTCTTTATATCTATCTTTTCGAAATAAACGGAAATTCTGTCATTCTGAGAGTTGTACACCCATAAGGAATAAGCTTTATTTTTTCAGATTTCGAAATCAGTTCAGTTGATTTCGGAAGTCTGTCGCAATGACCGTTATTGAAATCCCATTCGATTTCTGCCATATCTGCCAAAATTGATATGGGCGGATTTTCAGTATTAAACGGAGCTTCAAAACCGGCTTCTTCAACCTCAAAATTTCCCGATACCAGAGCATAATTCCACTTTGACTGCGGATATATATAGTAGTCACAATAAGGGAATTTTCGTTCAACTCCATTTACGGTATATTCAACACATTCCCATTTTTCCTTTACGGGTACTGAATAGAAAAGCGGTCCTCTGCGAACAGCTACCATGTTTTCAGGTCTGTTTACGATTTCTGTTTCAAATTCAAATACAACCTCAATTTCCGTGGTATTACTCCACACCCTGTTGATTTCAGCAAATCCACCGCACTCAACAGCTTTCCCGTCAATCTTTGCCGACTTTGCAAATGCGGGTATTCTTACAAATAATGTAAATTGAACTTCTTTATCCGTTTCTACTATATACTTGAGCGTATTTCTGAAAGGATATTCCGTAACCAGTCGGCACTTAACATTTGCATTATCTATTGTTGTAATCACCGAAGACGGCGACAAAACACATGAGGCAATTCCTTTTTCAGACCTCATAAATGTTGTCAGAGTCAGTTTTGGAAATCCTTGTCCGAAATTGGTGGTACAGCATCCGCCAAAACTCGGCTCAAGCCCAAATGTATGTGCAACATTATCATTGGTTCTGAAGGGTTGCTTGGACATTGGAAAGCACGCCACCTGATTTATCATCTGGTCATACTGATGAGTCCACATATCAGGACTTAAGGTTGCAGGCAACGAATTATACGCAATCTGTTCAAGACGATCAAGCCATTTTGAATTTCCCGACACAGCAAAAAGATATTCATAAGAAAACATAAGTTCAACGATGCTGCAAAGTTCTGCACCCTGTATGGGTGAGTTGCCCGAAAGATTTTCATCGCCGCTGAAATGTCCAATTGCCATACCGTGCTTTTCATCAAGATATTCAAGCGCCATATCTGCAAATTCTTCTGCATCAATATCATCAAAAAGCGACCATAACGCTTCGGATTTAAGCATCATTACAATATTTACAATATGTGAATAGAAATCCCATTGGTCATTGCAATTATCAAGAAGCCCCGTTTTAAACAAAGTACGCCAATCAAAACCCTGAATACGCATTTTCTTCGCCAAGTCAAGAAGCCATTCTTCCCCGGTTTTCTCATAAAGCCAATTCACAGCTATCAGCCCCTCAAACCAACGAGCGGCTCCCCAGTTTCGGAGAGTGAAAAAATTTATATGTGTATTAAACTGTTTCAGGCATTTTGAAATTACATCTATTATTCTTTCATCTTTTGAACAATCATGATACATACAAAGCACCTTTATAATCAACAAAACTGCCCATGTGTCATAATTTTCACGTTCCTCCTTCTTGCAGGGGCAAATCCATCCGTCATCATTCTGAGCGGATACGATTGCATCTATGTATTTTTTCGCCCTTGCAATCATATCCTCATCATCCAACAGATACGCAAGAGGAATAAAACCGTCAAGCCAGTAAGGAACACGTTCCCAACCTTCACGATTACCACCAATCCATGCGCTGTCACGAACATCCGGCCATACCTTATCAAGATTTCCGCAAAGTCCTTTTGCCTGAATTTCAAGCTGTTTTTTCAGCCACCCACTCGGTTTCAATTCATTTGTTGTAAAAAATTCATATTTAAGCTTCTTCATTTTTATTACCTCGCAATCAAATTCCATTCAATCCATATTCTATTCTTACTTTATTTCAAATCTTCACAATAGGGCAATTTTGACACATCAAATCCACTAATAGACAGCTTCGGAAAATCAAGAACATAGTCGTTACAAGCAAGGAACTTTATCCCCTCACTTGCGGGAGAATATTCCCCTGCAAGGGAAATATCTGCAAAATCCACACTCACCGAGCGCACACGTGTGTATCTTGAATGTTGAGATATAAAAAACTTGTCTTCAACAACAGTTTTCCTTTCATTCTCAACAAATTCTTCAAAACTTGCGAATTCCTCCCTTGAGGCAACCGATGCCGCAAAACCGTTTCTTGCATGAACAAACTCAGCTCTTGAGAAGTCCTTTTCCTCACCCTTATAGTTGAAGAATGCAATTTCAAGCTCACCGTTTCGGTTTCGCACCGTCATTTGTCTGCTTCCCGAAAGTGATGTTATGTGCAGGGGATGGAAAGCAAGATACACATCCCCATCTTTGATGTATACACTATTTGGAACGTCCGAGCAGAAGTCCGTTCCGTAAAGAACCTTGTCATCCACAATTATTTCATCAGGCATCACAGATTTTGTCCTGAGCATTATAATAAGCTTTGCACTTGTGACCCCAAGATTTCCGGGGACATTTTGTTTGCGGTATTGCTTTATCAAATCCGCATTCAGCCCCGACTCATCCATGGCAACACTCTCAGGAGCAAGCTTCGGCTTGTACATGGCAACAGCCTTGTTCTTTCGTCCGAAGCAAACCTTTCTTCCCTGATCCATAAAGCCCTGATTTTCATTGCTTTCGTCATTAATCAAATATCTTGCAAAAACTTTTCTGACGTCCGCCTCACAGCTTGGTTTTGCACAACGCTTGTAGTCAATATAAATTCCTGCAGTCTGCACACCATTATGCCAGTCGTGGGTCGCTGTTCCGATACCATAATACTCGGTTTGATATGTATAAATTCCACCCTCACCTGCAGGATACTCATATATGGTGTTTTTTGCGTCCAACGGCGGTTCAACAATCCCCTCTGTTGCATCAATGGATGCACTATGCTCGGTTGTTGCAATAAACTCAAAAGGATACTGTCTGTTTTTGAACAAATCAATAATTTCTTCATCCACTTCGTGTTCCTCGGTAAGCTGGTCCAAAAGTTCAAAATGACCAGTCATATCCTCCAGCTTGGGGATATCAAGCCATGGAAACTCAAATCCAAACAAATAATGCAAAAAGATATGGTCCGTTTCAACATTATATAAATACTGTCTGGATATGGGACCCGAACTGCAACCCGTTTGAGGATTGAAGTGACCAAGATACTCCGCCCATATTCTTTTTTGTGCATTCTTCGCCACAATCTTTGTTTTTTCGTCCGGTGCAGTGCGTCCAACCTTTGCCAAAAATGCCAACTGATGAAAGGTGTATGCATTATATTCACTTATAACCCCTCTGCGTTTCAGGAGCTTTTCAAGTTGCGATGCCCTTCTGTGGAGTGCATCAAGGAAATCAATATCACCCGTCATCTTGTACCCCATACAACATGTGAACATTGCCATGAAAGGAAAGTTATCATTTATTCCTACAAAATCAAGTTCAGGACTTATAATATCTGCCTTTTCACTTATATACCCTGCAATAACCTTCGCTCTGATTTCTTCGGGCAATTCTTCGCCACTCTCATCAAGCAATGCGCTGTTAAAGGCTCCGCCAAAGGCACTGCCGTGTCCTTTTGTACAGTTTTTTTCAACTATTCTGCACGCTACGTCAAAATACTTTTCCACTTTATATTTCAAGATTTTTGTTGCAAGATAAGTTTCACGGACTTCACGCACAAAATAATCGTCATCATAAATAAATGTACCGTTTTCATATCTCGGATTTGCGTTTTCAATTTTTTTCAAAAATGCACTTTTTAAACTTTCCTGCGGTGCACAAAATACCATTTCAATCACCTCATTATACTATTCTGCAAAATGCAGTTCATAATCATCCACATACGCATACGGCCCGTCTTCCCTGAGCTTGATTGTCTTTCCGCACACATAGTCAATGGTCTTGGGGGAAATAAATTTGTCAGTCCTTCCTATTGCCGCAAAGCCGTCTTTTAGCGGTGCAAATATGTACAATTTGTAATCATCCGCATCCTTCAGGCTGATATCAAATCTTTCCTTCTGCTTCACAATTTTCACTGTCTTTGAGAAATGCTCATAAACCGCCCATTCTTCCGAATAAACTCCTTCTATCATGGAAGGCGAAACCTCTGCTGTAACCTTGCTGTTCTCCTCATCAAGATTGAGAAGTGTCATCACGCCGTATTCCCCAACAGTGTTTTGCAGTTTAAGGGCTTTTTTGCTCTTGGTTGCATCCACGGTCAGACAATCCGCTGTAGGAATACAACATTTATCACATCTCAGAATTTTTCCGTCCGCCAGAGTCAAGGGTTTCAAAATTTCTCCATTGCTTCGACCAATCTTGTCGCTGACATAAATGGGGCCGCCACTGATGGCACGCATCAGGCTGTTCTTTTTTGCCTGTCCGTCATCCGTCCACCACATATCCCAGTCGCAAAAGTAAAACTGCCCCTGAACATATGAATTATAAGCACATTGCAAAATATGTTTTGAGAACCATTCCCTGTCCTCAGGCTGAAAATCATCCGAGCATCTCGAAATAGGGCTGATGCTTCTTGACCACATATTTTCACTTGCCATACCCATACAATTAATCACAGCATTACCAAAATTGCCTCCTGCCGAGGCTTCCAGACCGCTATGGAAATCCTTTGCAATTTTTGCAATGGGTGCTCTCCCTTTATAATATCTGTCCATAATGGACTGTGAATCAATCTTCACAAATTCGGCTCCGGCTTTTCTGTAAAAGCTGTGAAGGGTATCAAAATACATAAAGGCCTTTGACTTTTCCCAGTCGGGTACAAGCTTGCCATCATGAGTCTTTATAAGGTATTCCTTCAAAATCTCATATGCTATTCCATCAGGATCTATTCCACGCCAATATCCGCCAACAGGATGCCAAACTCCTGCCTTTATTCCGTATTCATTGATTTTTGCAATGGTGCTTTTGAGTCCCTTTGGAAAGCGAATGGGGTCTGCCTCAAAATGATACAGTGCAGAGCCGTGCATAAGTTTGAACATATCGTCACGCACCTCATACTTCTTTCCGTAGAAGTCTCTGACCTCCGCCCACATATCGTCAAATATTGCCCACTTGACGGGAATATTCTTATCCTTAAACTCTTGACATTTTTCAAGCATTCCTTTTTCATCAACACGGATTTCCATGCTGTCCCAGCTGCACCAGCCAAGATATTCAAAAATTTCGGGATATTCACGTTCTGAAATATGCCGTGTTCCGTTGTTCAGAATTTTTAATGCAGTCTTTACGCACAATTCAATAAGCTGAAAGGGATTTTCGCCAATCGCGTACACAAACGCCAAGCCTCTGCAGGTGCAAAGACTGTCATAATGTGAAAAGACTTCCGCCGTCAACTTTCCGTTTTCGTTGCCCTGCAAAACACATTTATAATTTTCACTGACAACGGGCAATATCACACAAAAACTGTCATCTGCCTTCTTCATAACAAGTGCCTGGGTCTCCTTTGGGACATCGCCCAAATCCGTTCCGAAAAAGGGCTTGCACCACCACACCCAATCTCTGTAATCTGCCATATATTCAACAATTTCTTCCGTTGGTTCGAATTCAATACGCACCG
>JAZNLK010000054.1:0-4398 GCA_045579055.1 Clostridia bacterium | reverse complement strand
ATTGGAATAGTTCAGGAACCATGCATCAGGACAAACCTCCTCCACGTCTGCTGCAATGTCACGCAAAACGGGAATCATTCGAAGACCTCTGAAAATTCCGCCAATACCGAGAGTGTCGGCAATGGTCTGACGAATGCCGTACTTTTTGGGGATTTCAAAATCCATTTTTGTTGCCTCAAATCCACCGATTGCTATTGCATTGATAATAAAATCAGAGCCTCTCAATGCTTCCTTACGATTTTCAACGCCAAGATAACTCTTTATCTTTGCACGGTTATCATTGAGCTTCTGATTCATCCATTCCACCAGAATTCTTGATTCCTCCAGACGCGCAGGATCAATATCATACAAAGCAATTTCACAATCCTTCAAAGCGGGTGTCAGCATTGTGTCACCCAGAACATTTTTTACAAAGGCGGTGCTTCCTGCACCTACAAAAGTAATTTTCATATAAAACATCTCCTTTTTCTTCTTTACTATTATTATACATTGTCACGTTGTCTAATAAAATGTTATAATGTATCAACATTTTATCATTTTGTAATATAAAAAAGAATATATTTGAACATATTCCAATAATTACCGATTTTTGCAAACCCTTTCAACAACGTGATTTCAGCGGATTTTCACTTCAAAACTTTCTCAAACGCATACATTAGCTACCAACAAAAAGATGTCACTTTGTTTATTTTTTCACATAGTAGTACAACCCCTGGTGTTAAACTCAGATACCCAATACAAAAGGAAGGGATGCCGCATTTTTTGCATAGCATCCCTCTTCAAAATTATTTCATCGTATAAATATCCAAAATACTGTAACCGAGTTTCAGCCTCCATCCTGCATTGAGATATGCAACGTTGTCTTTGTATATCCCCACATACCGGTAGCTGGTATCCTTATATTCTTCAGGCACATGGTAAAGCACAAGTCCCGAATCCGCCGAACTGTCATTGCCACCTGCAATATCCGTCTGAGTATATACAACAGCACCCTCCGACAAATCAGCATTATTCGAAAGAATCACCTTAAAGTTTCTTCGTCTTTCCAGATTAGGCTCGTTGGCATTTTCCGCACAGTCTGCAAATGCAATTGTATCAATCTTTGCTCCGCCTGCTCCCAAATCATAGTACATATAAAGCACTTCTTTGGAATCCGCCGTCAGACCATTCCAGTAATGTTCATATGTCTGCAATATGTTCTCACCGTTCAACTGTCCCACCTGAGCTTTTGCAAGGGTGTCTGTTTCCGAACGCCACACCTTTGTGCCCCTGTTCTTGACTTCGAGATTTGCACGGCTTATGCCCGCCTTATCACCGTATAAATCAGTTAGCACATTAACATTGATTTCCGCAATACCAAGCTTACCCATTCCGGATTCCTTTTCCACCAAAACGTAGCGATACGGCTTGGAATCTTTAAGTTTGTATGTTGCAGGATTTACTGTATCTGCGACTATTGAGCCCTGACTGTGCACCAAAGTTTTATCACTAAACTGCGAGTCGTTGGTGACATAGATTGAGTAATTTGATGCCGCCACAGCATCATTCATGGGCAAATATTCAATGGATTCAATTGGATATTCCGCACCCAAATCAACCACAAAGTTATTCCGTTTTGCATCTGTTGCCGAACCGCTTTCATAATATGTTGCAGGGTCGTTATCAACAGCACAAAAACCTCCGTGTCCTGCTGAGTTTGTAATTGTATACACCATGCTGTCCGACGCTGCATCCGTCAGCAAATTCCGCTTTTCACAGTTGAAAATATATATACTGTTCATACGCAGCTGCAACTTATCGTCTGACGTATCCTGAGTGCCGTTATCATATTTCTTATCCTTATAAAAGCCTATATATTCGTAAGTTTTGTTTCGGAATTGTTCAGGCACAGGGTACAAAATCAAGCCCGAATATCCCTGTCCGGGAAGACCGGCAATTCCGTCCTGCACCGCCAGAATGTCACAATCAGCCAAGTTAAACACCGGTTGTCCGCCAGAAAGAACACATTCTCCCGATTCAAGACCGACAATTTTGAAATTGGATCTGAAATCAAACTGATTGGCACCTGTCCCCATGTCACCCGACTCGATTGCAATATGTGTAACACTGGAAGATTCCGAAAGCGGAACAACCAAAGAAATGTTATCATAAGCAGTTTGTGTAATGGCTTTTCCTCCCAAAATCGAATAAGCAAAGGGTGCCGCCGTTTTACCATTATGTGTACGGTATCCATATGCATTTTCGGTCAGATAATTCTGTTTGGTTGCAGTTTCACCACAAATAACCGAAGGGATATTAACCTTCAAATCCTTAATTGCCAAAGAACCGTGACCAAAAATCTTCTCCACAACCACATAACGGTATGATTTGCCATCATTCACGTTGTATGTTGTGGCATAAGTTGTCGGAACAGCGGTGTTGGTTTTGTGGTGGATATATGTCACATCTTCAGGCACAAATTGCGGATTGTTCGAAACATAAATATCAAACATTTTTGCCGCATCCTCATTGGCTGGCAAATATTCAATGGACTGAACAGGATATTCCTCTCCCAAATCAACAATAAAACGTTGTCTGTAACAGGACGCACCCGTGTCGGTTGATGCCCCCTCAACGTATGCCTCCCAATATGTTTCCTCTTCCTTATCCACAGCCGCCTCAGGCAAATGACCATCAGTTGCAGAAGAAGCAAATACAGCCGATACTGCCGCTATATCCACAGAACCCGCAGATTTCAGAGAATCACTTGTTTGTTCCATTATGACCGGCATTAAGGAATCCTTCCCCCAAAGGAAAAACTTTGTTCTCTCAACCTCGCCACTTTCATAAGAACCTTCAGAGAAGCTTGCCCAAAGTTTTTGTGACAGGTGCTTTGCTTCTGCGGATTTAGCACCCAGCATTTTACCACTTCCGTCATAGTCAGCTGCAACAAACAAATAGTCTTCACTCTCCGAAAATTCACCCTCTGCCGTTGCAACATATCCTCCATTAACCGAATAAATATCCATCGCTTTATCCCCAGACAGGACATCTTCAGAAATCAAATCCTTGACTTTCAGTTTCTGATGCTTGTTAAATACGCCAAAGTAACCCTGATTACCAATACCGTTCTGCACCTCAACATTCAGAATCTCATTTCCGTTCAAATCGACCGTCACCATGTCTGCCATACCTGCGGAGCTTACATTAATGTCAAAATGATTAAATTCGCCATAGGAAAAATTCAAGTTTCCCACCGTGGCATAATTGCTTTTTACACCTGCCGACACCTTATACAGTTCAGCAACTTGATTCTTGATATTCAATTCATAGTATGTATTTTTTTCGTATAACCCGTTTCGTTCAAGGTTTTTTGTGTGACTGTTGAAAATAATTCCAAGCCCGTCGTCAACATCAGGTCTTTCTGCCCAAATATCGAAACTGATTTTGCCCTTCATGGGTTTTCCATACATATTTGCATCAAACCACGGTTGTAACGTTGTTATATTGTTGTATGACGGTATTAGAGTATTTGGATTACATTTAACCCAAAAATCTTCCGCTTCCTGCTCATCTCTTAATGGCTCGGACGCAACATTAAGAGACCAAAAATCATATTTCCCCAAAGCCGTGTTTTTTACAGGAACGGTCACAGTGTCACCATATTTGATATTGGTAGGAACATCTATTATTTCTGCCCCATCCGAAACCTCAAAATCCGGTTCAAGTCGTGACAAATCCAAACCCAGAGGCAACGTCAGAAAAACCTTCTTGTTTGTTTTATCAATCCTCGTCTTGCCGTCTTTTACATACACATAAGTAATGTCTGCGGCAAACTTTTGAGCTTCCAAAGCCTCATAGGCTTCCTCCAACTCCAGAACTGCCACAAATTTGTCAGCCTTTGTCAGGGGATTGGTTGCCTTCACAGCTTCATATTTTTCTGTGAACTGCTGAATTGCTTTTTCAGGATATGTCCCAATTTCATTACCAATCTTTGCCTCGCTGATTTTCTTGTCGCACATCGCCAGCATTTCAGTCCATTCAGGATGCTTCACCGAATCATATGCTCTTTCAATTTCGTCACGAAGAGCTGACTGTTCTTCAATTCTGCCGCCCGAAAGGTCATCGGTGCTGTTGTTCGTGCCTCTTAATCTATCAATGTGGTATTGCAAGGTATACTTAAATTCAGGGTCATAAAGCCACGGCAAATCGCCAAACCGTCCCGAATCCACAATATTGCTTGCCATTCCGATAAAATACTGAACACGTCTTACCGCTTTTCCGTCGTACACACGCAAGCACGGGCTTTGGGTGTATGGTCCCTTCATCAACGGATATTCATTCTGAGGAACTCTTTCACGGATATATTCAAACTCCTCGGTCAATCCTGCATTCGCCATTATTCGTGCCGCTTCTTCG
>JAZNLK010000053.1:0-38773 GCA_045579055.1 Clostridia bacterium | reverse complement strand
TAAAAGACAATGGGATGATGCAAAGGTTATTGTTCTGTCCATACACGATGATGATGAGCAGCTATACAATGCTTTTGCTGCAGGTGCAGTTGAATATCTACTTAAAACAGCTTCAATTGGTGAAATTCTCAATTCAATACATGATGTTTATTCAAATAAGTTATCGTTGCGTCCTGAGATTTCCTCAAAAATCCTGAAGGAGTTTTCTAAAGTTAAGTCATACCAAAACAGTATGCTTTATGTGGTGAATATGCTGTCCAAGCTTAGCACGTCGGAGTATGAAATTCTTCGTGATATATACAATGGAGATTCATACAGAACAATAGCAAAAAAACGCTGCGTTGAAGAGGTTACGGTTAGAACGCAGGTCAGCAGGATTCTCAAAAAAACGGGTTTTCCCACGATGAAAATTGCAATAAAGAAATTTGAAGAACTTAATTTATTTAATATGCTGGATAACAAATAGGAGGTTTTTTATGCTATTTTTTTATATAAGACACGGAGACCCAATTTATGATCCTGATTCGTTGACTCCTCTTGGAAGACGGCAGGCGGAAGCGGCGGCAAAACGACTTGCATTGTACGGAATTGACAAAGTTTTTTCTTCCACTTCAACTCGTGCAATAGAGACTGCACAGCCCACCTGTGAACTTTTGAAAAAAGAGCCTGTTTTACTTGATTTTTGCAATGAGTGTTATACTTGGCGTGAATTTACAAAGGAAATCGATGGTGAAACAAAATGGTTTTTTGAGAATCCTGAAATCAGACTTATGTTTGCAAGTGAAGAGGTTCTTGAATTGGGAAATCGGTGGTATGAATATTCCGGCCTTGAAGGAAATGACTGCAAAAAAGGTGTCGAAAGAGTTGAGGCTGAGACCAATGCATTTTTTCTGTCACTTGGCTATGAGCACATAAAAGGAACCGGGAGATACAAGGTTGTGAAATCCAATGACGAAAGGGTTGCTCTTTTTGCACATCAGACATTCGGAACGGTGTTTCTCAGTAGTATTCTTGACATTCCGTATTCGATTTTCAGCAATCATTTTGATATGTGCCATTCGGGAATAACGGTTATCGAATTCAAAGAGGAGCTAGGCTTTGCAATTCCCAAAATACTTACACTTTCGTCAGATTCACATCTTTATCGGGAAGGTCTTCCTACTAAATACAACAACAGAGAGGTTTTCTAACATAAAAGGAACTGCGTTTAGGCAGTTCCTTTTATGTTATGCATTTTCATATTTTTTTATCAGGTGTTTACCTATATTTGCTGTATAGTTCAGATTATTTTGAATCAACTCATCCTCAAATTCTGACATATAACTTATAAGTTCAAGAGAAAAATCACCGGCAAAGCCAATTTCCTTTAGGGCAGACATAATATTTTCCCAGTTGAATTTACCGTGATAAGGGGGAAGATGCTGATCGCTCTTGTAGTCGTTGTCGTGAACATGAAGTACCTTTAAAATATCATTTCCCAATGCCTTTATCATATCCTCAGGCTCAATTCCTGTTACACCTGCATGACCCATATCAAGACACACAACAAAGCTGTCGGAGTCAAGTGCATTAATCATTCGCTTGAGAATAGCAGGTGTGTGAAGCTTGCCGTGATAGCTGTTAGTTTTTTCGTTGTAAACAAATAAATTTTCGATAGCAATTTTAATTGAAAATTCTTTTGCGTAGGGTTCGAGACTTTTGTAAAAATTCAGATTATAGTCAAAGTTATCAATATGAGGTGGTGTTGTGATTGCGTGGATTACGATATATTCAGCACCCATAATTGCTGCGGCTTCCATAGCGTGAATAAGCTTTGCAAATTCTGTATCTGTGGGATCAAATTTATTATTAAAAGTGAAGGAGAAGGGGGCATGTGCCTGAGTACACTTCATATTATTTTCGTCAAGAATTTTTTTTACCGCGTTTGCGTGTTCTGCTCGGCCTGAGCCTAGAACCTCATCGCAGTCAGCACAGACGAAGAAGGAATAGTCAATTCCGTCATAGCCTGCAGCTTTTATCATCCTTATTGTTTCGTTGTCTCCGAAACGACGGTATATGTCGTGGGTTTCAATGGAAAGTTTCATAAACTATGCTCCTTGCAAATTAGATTTAACGCAATTATATAGCAGCGAAAATATATTGTCAAGCGAAAATAAAAATGTTGACAGATTTGTAAACATTTTTATTTTGAGAAGGGAGAGCGAATAATTTTGTTTACAAAAAATCATATTGTTGCAGTATGCCAGTTATGATAAAATATTATTGAGGATTTGTCCTCTGAAAACTAGCAAAATAATAAATGATATAAATATTTTCAGGAGGTAGAAAAATGAAAAATTTTAAAAGAGTATTGATGCTTGTTATCGTAATGGCAATCTTAAGCACCATGCTGGTCGGTTGCGGAGGCGAGGAAAGCACAGAAGGTGTAACAGTTGTTAAAGTGTGGACAAACACGGCACACACAAAAGATGTTGTAACAGAGCTTGTTGACCGGTTCAACTCAACAGTCGGTAAGGAAAAGAACATCAGAATTGAGTACACAGTTCACGGCGGTGACTATCAGAAGGTGCTTGACATTGCACAGCAAACGGGAGATATGCCTGACTTGTTCTATCCCATAAGCGGAATTCAGGATGCTTCAAAGAAAAATATGGTGACTGCACTTGATGATATGCCGGGGGGTAGCGAATTTATCAAGGATTATGAAGGATCTCTTCGCAAAGGTGTAAACATTATTGACGGCAAGACATATACCGTTCCGTACAACCTTACAACGGTGGGCATTCTTTATAACAAGGACTTGTTTAAGAAAAACGGTATTGTTGATGAAAACGGTGAAGCAAAGGCTCCCACGACATGGGATGAAGTTGCGGAATACGCAAAGATTTGCACCAACCCTTCCAAGAAGGTTTACGGCATTGCATTTCCTCTCAGATGGGGCGGATATCTTAACTGGGATCTTCTTCATCCATGGTTTGCATCTTTGGGAACAGAAGGCTATGATTATGAAGCAGGTAACTATGATTACACAAAGTTGAAGCCTGCCTTTGATTGGTTTATGAGAATAAAGAATGACGGTTCAGCATTCTTTGGTGCTGAAGGGCTTGACAATGATCCCGCACGTGCCCAGTTTGCGGCAGGTAATGTTGCTATGAAGCTTGGAGTTTCATGGGACGTTGGTGTGCTTAATGACCAGTTCCCGGCAGAAATCGACTGGGGTGTAGCTCCTGTACCGAGCCTTACAGGCACGCCTGAATATAAGCAGTTCTGTACTTCGGATGTGGCACTTGCTGTTTCGAGCAAGGTTGAAGATAGTAAAAAAGAGGCGGTTATGGAAGTTTATAAATGGTTCCATGAAGATGATTTCCTTTTGAAAATGTATAAAGAGGGCAAGCTTATACCGGTAGACGGTTCTATTATAGAAGGTATTGAACTGGGTGAAGATGCACCTAAGGGATGGAAGGAATTCTGTCAGATGGCTGATATCTCGGTAGCACTTCCTCTTGTTCCTTCCGTTGCGGTTGAAGGTGACGCACTAAGCACAGTTATGATGAATATGTGGATTGGTGAAGTATCTGTTGATGCAGGTCTTACTGATATCACAAAACGAATGAACGAAGCTCTTGAAAAGGAAAAGGCAAGAGGAACTCTTGACTTTGAACTTTATCAGTGGGGTAATGTTGATAAGAGAAGATAGTGAAATGGAGTGACTTTCTTGAAAATTGTAACATCAAAAAAATATAGGGCAACGTATGGAGAGAAAGAACTTGCACTCAATGTGAAAAGCAGAAACAAAAAGATGGCACATGCTTGGGTATGCTATCTCATGCTTGCCCCTGCTTTGATTGGGTTTTTGATTTTTACATTATATCCTATCATATGGTCAGCAAGATACAGCTTTTATGATTATGACGGAATTGATGCATATTTTGTAGGCTTTGATAATTTTGTCAGAGTATTTAGGGATTCCAGATTTTGGGAAGCTTTGGGAACAACAACAATTCTCACCTTCGGAAAGTTGATTGTTGAGTTGCCTCTTGCACTGTTCCTTGCAATCGTCGTAAACAATAAGTTGAAGGGAAATGGTCTGTTCAGAATAACCTTTTTTCTGCCAAATATCATAAGTGTTGCTATTGTGGGACTTATTTTTACATTTTTGTTTGACGGACTTAATGGGGCGGTGAATAATTTGCTTCTTGATTGGGGGGCGATTGATTCACCCATTAACTGGTTTGGAAACAAATGGTCAGCCTTGTTTGTAATTGGTCTTGCATCGTTGTGGCAGGGGTTTGGAATCAATATGATGTTCTTCCTGGCAGGAGTTCAGGGGATACCTTCAGAGCTTTATGAGTGTGCATCTCTGGATGGAGCCAGCAAATGGCAATCCTTTAGAAAGATTACTTTGCCCATGCTTGCACCTACATTACAGGTTATTTTCCTGCTGGCAGTTGTAGGAAGTATGAAAACAACCGATATGGTGCTCACAATGACAAACGGCGAGCCTGCCGGACAGACTGAAGTGGTGATGACATACATATTCAAGTACTTCTTCAATTACGGTCAGACAGGATTCAGACCGCAATACGGATATGCAACAGCTATGAGTATAGTTGTTGCCATTATACTTGGTGTTCTTGCGGCATTTTATCTTAAAGCAACCAAGAAAAAAACAGATATTTATTAAGGAGCGTAGATGGTGATGAAAAAGATTAAAATTAAACCTTCAAAAATTTTGCTGTATATGTTCCTTTTGGCTTTGGCGTTTATAACACTGATACCGATAATTTATTCGTTTTTCGGTTCGTTCAAGAGCAACATGGAGCTTATGACAAATGGTGCAAGCATTATGCCTGAAAAGTTCGTTTTTGAGAATTATGTTCAGGCGTGGAAAATAGCAGACTTCAAAACCTATACAATGAACAGTGTATTTTTGTCGTTTTTCACTGTTGTTGGAGTTGTATTTATGTCCTCAATGGTTGGATATGTTTTTGCAAGAGGAAATTTCCCAGGGAAAAAGATTGTTTTTGCAGTATTAACAAGTACTATGTTTATAAGTCTTGGTACGATTACCCTTTATCCTACAATTCAGGTAGCAAAGTTTTTGCATATAAACACAAGCCTGTGGGGTGTTGTCATTATTAGTGTTTTTGGCACGCATGTAACAAATGTGTTTTTGGTAAGAGGTTTTATAAATTCTGTTCCAAAGGAAATTGACGAGGCGGCAACAATTGATGGATGCGGATTTATGGGAATATTTTTAAGAATAATGCTTCCTTTAATCAAGCCTATTATTGCAACTATTGCAATTCTTACTTTTAAGGATGCATGGAACAATTACCTGCTTCCCATGCTGTTTACCATAAGCGACCCCGACAAAATGCCGCTTGTGGTTGGTGTTGTAAGCCTTAAGAACACAGGTGAAGGAGCAACCTCATGGAATCTTATGCTGTCGGGTATGATGATTTCGATAATTCCCATGATTATTGTTTACTTGTGCCTGAACAAATACTTTGTTGAGGGGTTGACCACGGGTGCAGTTAAAGGGTAAAAGGAGGGTGAAGATGAAAAGGATAATTATATTATTATTAGTATTTGTGATGTTGATTCCGTATTTTGGAACGGATGTTTCGGCAGCGACAAACAAACTTACATACGGAACTGATTTTTCGTATATTACCACAGGCGGTAATTTGACAAATGTTGGAAATTGGTTTGACGGAGACAGCGAAACCAATACCTATATGTCTCCGCTTAAGGATAATTATTTTGTATTGCAGTTCAAATATCCCACAGATATAGAAACTATTTCATTTACATCAGCTTACAACAAGGATTGGGCGATGGTAAAGGAATTTGAGTTGGGATATTATAATGTCACTCATAAATACAATACAACATTAAGTTATCCTGAACCGGTGTTTTCAGGTGTAAAATATACAGCTAACAAAAACAAGTATAAGCAGACTTTTGATGTAAGTGAAGATATTGGAATGGGAAAGGTTACACATCTTATCTTTAAAATTAATGATGTGCATATGTTCTCCACAGGAGCGACATGGGGCGGTTTTTATGAATTTGAAATCTCCGGAATACCAGACACAACATCCAGACCCGTTTCGGAAATTATAAAGAAAAAGCCGGTTGTTTCAAATGTTGATTTGCTTGATGAATGGGGGCTTTTGAGAGAAGATTATGTCAAAGAAAAGACCCCGATAAGAATGATTGCGGTTGATTTGTTACTTCATCTGGTTGGAGAATATGAGGCGGCTCAAAGCTATGTAGGGAGTGCCAACTACCTTGATGCGAGGGATATGCCGTGTGCTATGAACAAAATGTCCTATGTTTATGCAAATAAGTTGTTTGGCATAGAAGGGGATGGTAACGGCAACTTCAGACCCAGAGAGGCAATTACAGCAAAAGAATTCTACAAAATGATCATTGATGTACTTGGTTATGAGTGCGGTGTGGACTATACGTGGGATACAATGCATGAATTTGTACGTGGCCTTGGTGAAGACGGATTTATGGGTGATATGCTCTTTACTGATCCGTTTACACTCAGGGATATGTGTAATGTAGTCTGGGAGGCACTTAACACAAAGGCAAAGGGTTCTGACGTTTTGTTTGCGCAACAGCTTTATAATGAAGGAAAAATGCCTGAACGAATTTGGGAAATGTTTATCAACAAGTTTGATTCTCAGGCGGTGGTTGTGAGCAGAGCGGAATACATACCTGACGCAACTGCCAACAGAAGCGGAGACTTTGCGTTTTATACGGATGATAGTCCGCAATTGGTGACTGATAATCACTTTATGTATAATGCTTGTTTCCATTACAGCGGTGTATATTACGGAACTCTTCCAAAAGACAATCCGGAAAACCAGCGAGAAGCCTTTGCGGAAGCACTTGATACAATTGGGGCAAAAACTTTGCGTTGGCCGGGAGGAAATACTGTTCATTGGTATTTTATGGAAGACAATGCTGAACAACACGCGGCAAAACTGTTTCGTGATGCAAAAGCTTTTACAAATACAGGTGGCGGTTTTTATGACCCTGACGATCCGGATGATTCATATTATACAAAATTCTATGACTTTCTCGATTTCTGCAAGGAGTATGACATAGACACACTTTTGCAGGTTAATCCGGCATATTATCTGGATGAAGGTGACCCTGATGACCCCAGTGATGATAAGGTTCGGTCGGTTGTTCTTTCAACGCTTAATACAAAGGCGAATGCAGATGGTTCAAGATACACCATCCCCGGTTATTATGACAGAAACCGTATTGAAGAAGGTGCGGAAGACCTGAGAAAAAACCTTCAGGAAATGAAACGTCGTGGTTATGAGTGTTACATGTGGGAAATCGGAAACGAGGACCACTGGAAGGATTATGATGGTGGGGAATATGGAGACAACAGGTTTGTACAGGATATGTTTGACTTGTATGTTGCATATGCAACTGTAATCAAAGAGGAGTTCCCCGGTTCAAAGGTTATTATTGACACCTTTGATGTTTCCAAGGCTATTTCTGCAGGAATAATCACCGAGGAGGATGCAAAACTTTTTGATGCCATAACTGACCACTATCCTTTTGCAAGATGGAGTTCTCCGTCAAGTTCTGCAGAAAGAACCAATGCATGGCAGTTTGTGGCGAACAATGACCATATGATTGAGCAAGCCTGGATAAACAGACAGGAACTTGATTGGGGTGTGAACGAAAGAGTGATTACCGAGTCAACGGCATACCGTTTCCAGAATTGGAGTTCATCCAATGTTAATCATTCGTTTGCACACGCACTTGTGCTTGGTCACAACTGGGGACAGGCGGTATTTGACACAGAATGGAAACTGGCGTGTCTTCACGATTTGGAATCACCCTGGTTTGGGTCATTATTACACAATGTGAGATTCAATACGGAATACAGATATTTCGTCAGAGAAAACGAGAAGTTCACAAATATTTTGGAGGACGATATACCAAACAACTACAGATTCAAAGATTCTTATTACACAACTTCGGCGGGACGTGCTTTTGAATTGTTGGGCAGACACTCAGGAGGAGCGGCATTTGAAACAACCGTGTCCAATATGAACAGATGTGTTTCGGCTTTCTCTACCATAAACGGTGATGAGATTACATTGACCATTGTTAATTCCCTTAATGAGACAAGACCTGTGACGGTTAAGTATACCGATATGGCAGTTCCAACGCAGAATGTATATGCAACAGAGCTTCGCACAAAGGATATTTTTGCAGTAATGCCAGAGGATTATATAATGACAGATAATACCGAGGTTTTAATATGTGGCAATGAGTCAGATTTGTCTCAGAATGCAATCGAAATGGAGGTTAAACCCTTCTCAATTACACATTTTACCTTCAAAGTAAGGCAGTAATATTTAATAATGTAACAGAGAGGTGAAACAATGAAGAAACTAATAGCTTTTTTGCTGGTTTTGGCGATGACCTTGCCCTGTATGTTTGTCTATGCGGAAGATGCAAAGCTGGAACATTTTGATGTTGAGTGCGATTATGCCATGACAGTTGACAAATATTGTCTTGAAAATCTGAGTGACGGAAATGTAGAGACCAGTGCAATGTTTTCGCCTGTGAAAAATGCAAAAATAGTATTTACGCCCAAAGTGGCAGTTGACATAAGCAAGATTCGTATTGCTGTGGAAAACTTCCCGGGTTGGCGAAATATCAGGGAACTGACCGTGACTTATGACGGTTCGGTTAAGGATGTGATTGCAGTTCCTGATTTTGTTGACGATATAAGATGGGTTGAAAGCAATGTATCCAAGCATGGCGTAAAGTCTATTACTGTAGAAGTTACAGGTGTTCATGACAATAACAGCACAGAACGCGGAGCTCTTGCGGAAGTGGAGTTTTACGGAAGGGCACTTGAAGAATATGTTGATGAAAATGGCGAAATACAGGGTGGTACACCCGAAAACCGAAAACTGATTTATGAAGAGGACTTTAGGTATGTAACAACAAGCGGCAAAATCTCTGCTGTGGCAAACTGGTTTGACGGAAATTACGGAACCCATGCATATATGTCACCATTGGATGATAACTATTTTGTTATTCAGTTTACGTATCCGACGGATGTGACGTCTATATCATTTGCATCGGTAGACAACAATGACTGGGCAATGATAAAGGAGTTTGAGCTTGGATATTATAATTCCGAGCATAAATATCGTTCAAGATTGAAATATCCGTCTCCTGCATATTCGGGAGTTAGTTATCAGGCTCAAAAAAACGCTACTGTTCAGAAATTTGATGTGAGTCAGGACGACTCGATGAAGCAGATTACCCATTTGATTTTCAAGGTGTCAGATGTGTATACATTTTCAACCGGAGCAGAGTGGGGCGGAATATTTGAACTTGAACTTGAGGGTATGCCAAATACTGCGTTACCAACTGTTGCAGAAGGGCTGGCAACTGAGCTTGTTTCCAATGCGGAAATTGTTAAGCAATGGGGACTTTTGGGTGACGGAGATATTGATGCTTATTCAAAAGTAACCCGAATGGAAGGCGCAGACTTTATTCTCAGGCTTTTGGGTGAATATGAAACAGCCGACAACTATGTTGGCACGTTCAATTTCAATGATGCAAATGACTGCATCGGTGCATCAAACAGACTTTCGTATATTTTTGCATACAAGAAGTTTGGTATTCAGGGTGATGGAAACGGTAATTACAGACCAAATGATGCTATGTCTGCAAAAGAGTTTTACAAAATGATACTGACTGTTCTCGGTTATGAATGTGGAACAGATTATACGTGGGATACAATGCATCAGTTTATGAGAGGTCTGGGAAGCAAGGGCGTTATGGGTGACATGCTTTATACAGAACCCTTCACCGTCAAGGATATGTGCAATGTGGTATGGGAAGCCCTCAATACAAAAGCAAAGGGGTCAGAGGTTATTTATGCTGAACAGCTTCATAATGAGGGAATAGTTCCCGAGAATGTATGGATGCTGTTTGCGGATAAGTTTGACAAACAGATTGTTGAGGTTACCAGAACGGAGTATGCTCCGGCAGACACGGTGAATAAGAGCGGCGATTTTACCTTCTATACCGACGAAACACCACAAAATGTGACTGATTGGCACTTTATGTATAATGTGTGTTTCCACTACAGCGGCGTATATTACGGAACACTTCCCAAGGATGACCCAAGAAATAAACGTGAAGCCTTTGCGGAGGCACTTGATACCATTGGTGCAAAAACCTTGCGTTGGCCGGGAGGAAACACGGTGCATTGGTATTTTATGGAGGATAACTCCGAGCCGTATGCGGCAAAGCTGTTCCGTGATGCGGAAGAATTTATGAATGTGAAGTATAGTGGCTTTTATGACCCTGATGACCCGGATGATGCTTATTATGCAAAGTTCTTTGATTTTCTTGATTTTTGTAAGGAATATAATATAGACACACTTTTGCAGGTTAATCCGGCATACTATCTTGATGAAGGTAACCCTGATGACCCGAGTGATGATAAAGTTCGGTCGGTTGTTCTTTCAACACTCAATACAAAGGCAAATGCCGATGGTTCAAGGTACACCATTCCCGGCTATTATGACGGTAATCGTGTTCAGGAAGGGGCAGAAGACCTGAGAAAAAATCTTCAGGAAATGAAACGTCGGGGCTATGAGTGTTATATGTGGGAAATCGGAAACGAAGACCATTGGAAGGATTACAGCAAGGCAGACTATGCAAACAACCCATTTGTCAAGGATATTTTTGATATGTATGTTGCGTACACCAAGGTTATAAAAGAAGAATTCCCTGGTTCAAAGGTGGTAATTGATACATTTGATGTTCCTCAGGCAATTTCTGCAGGAATAATCACCGAGGAAGAAGCAAAGCTTTTTGATGCAATAACAGACCATTATCCTTTTGCGAGATGGAGCAGCCCGGGCGCTGAATCTGAGAAGAGAAATGCATGGCGCTTTGCGGCAAACAACGACCACTTGATTGAGCAAGCCTGGATAAACAGACAAAAGCTTGACTGGGGCGTACCGGAAAGAATGATTACCGAGTCAACGGCATATCGCTTTCAGAACTGGGGTTCGACCAATGTTGAACATACCTTTGCTCATGCTCTGGTTGTAGGACACAACTGGGGTCAGGCAGTATTCGACTGTGGCTGGACACTTGCGTGCTTACACGACCTTGAATCACAGTGGCTTGGTTTTATGCAACACAATTCAACCTTCAACACAGGTTATAGATATTTTAATCGCAAATTCGAGGGACATCCCAATCTTCATGAGGATGACATTCCTGACAATTACAAGTTTATGGATTCCTATTATACCAATCCTGCAGGACGTGCCTTTGAGTTGTTGGGCAGACACTCAGGCGGTGCGGCATTTGAAACAACCGAGTCCAATATGAACAGGCATGTTTCGGCATACTCAACTGTGAACGGTGATGAGATTACCATTACCATTGTGAATTCTCTTAATGAGACAAGAACTGTGACGGTTAAGTATACCGATATGGCAATACCAGCACAAACTGTATATGCAACAGAGCTTCGTACAGAAGATATTTTTGCGGTAATGCCTGAGGATTATATAATGACAGATGACACTGAGGTTGTAATCTGTGGAAATGAAGCAGATATGTCCCGAAATGCAATTGAAATGGAGGTTAAACCCTTCTCCATTACTCACTTTAAATTTAAGGTGAAGAACTAAATCAATAATCCGTTTTTATTACAAGTCGGCACGGAATAACAAACGGTTTTGAACGCAGACGGCAGAATGCGGTAAAAATTTCTGTCGGTAGAGTTAGCTTCTCCCAAGCCGGCCCTTGGGAGAGACAAATATCAATTAATAAAGAAAGAGAGAGATGATTTATGAAAATGAAAAAAATCACAGCTTTTCTGATTTGTCTTGTAATGTTAATGTCTTTTATTCCTTCAACCTTTGCGGCAACAAGCAAGACGACACTTGCAGTAGGAGATGTAATTCAGATTGGTACATACGGCGAGGGTGAATTGTGCGAACCCGTAACATATAAGGTTATGGGAAAACGTGATGCAGATGGTGACGGAGTTGCGGATTTGTTTCTTGCTTCAACAAAGATTGTAACGGCAAAAGAAATAAACAAATATAAGGATGCAATGTGGAAAGGAAGTACGGCAAATTCTACACTTACATCAGACCTCAGACTTTGGCTGAATAGTGAGGCAAACAGTTTTGCATCACTCAGAAGTGTTAAACCAAGTTATGAAGGCGCTCCCGGATTTATGTCAACAATGAAGAGCTATGAAAAGGCTCAGATTGTTGAAGCAAAACTCAAAACACCCACATATGTGGCGGTGAAGGATGCAAATGGCAACAGCGATGTGATAGGAACAAGCACTGCATTCAGTGCCTTTAATGCAACATGGCCTCATGCATGGACAAATATGGCAGAAAACTATAATGAGCTTCAGTATGTAGAACACAGCGATAAAGTTTTCATTCCTTCAATTGAAGAAATCTATACGTTCTTTGGCGGTGATAACATTTCGTCAAATATTGATGTTGAACTGACAGCGGCTGCTGTAGCAGAAGCCCCGGTTAATGTCACAGACCAGAAGGAAATCTGGGCTCGTGATGCCTGGACTGCGGATTCCAGCTCTGTTGTAAGAAACAGACGTATTCAATATGTGTCAAATTCTGAAGGGACAAAGTTTGTTCAGACTCACATATACGATGTCAGAAGTGCTCTTGGTATCAGACCTTGTATGTATCTCAAGGCAGATACCGAGATTGAACGTGCAAATGCTGACGGAATTGTATATCAGATAAAGCAAAAGCTCACTGTTGGTGACAAAATTCAAATTGGTACATACGGTGAAGGTGAGCTTACGGAGCCTGTTGAATACAAGGTGATGGGCAGTCGTGATGCAAACGGCGACGGGGTTGAAGAATTGTTCCTTGCATCCACCAAGATTGTGTCCTTTAAAGAAATCAACGCTTATGGTCAGTCGGTATGGAAGGGTAATACAGGCAACACAGAATCACAGTCAGACCTTCGTGCATGGCTCAACAGTGATGCGGCAACATTTGCTTCGGGTAAGAGCATAAAGCCGGCTTACGAGGGAACACCCGGATTTATGTCAACAATGAGTGATTACGAAAAATCGCAGATTGTGACAGCAAATCTCAATTCTCTTGTTAATGTTGCTGTAACAAATTCTTCCGGAACATCTGATGTTGTGGGTACGGGAACGGGATTTAGTACATTTAATGCGGCTTGGCCTGCAGCATGGACAACCATGGCAGAGGCTTATGATGGACTTAAGCACACAGTTTCACAAGACAAGGTGTTTATTCCATCAATAGAAGAGCTTTACACATTTTTCGGTGGCGACAACATTATGGCGAATATCAATGTGGAATTAACCAAAGCGGCTGCTACGGAAGGCAATTCTGCATATGCAAGTGCAAAGAGAATCTGGACTCGTGACAACACAACAACAGCGACAAATCCCGTTGCATACAGAAATGTGTATGTTGAAAATTCAGCAGTTAAAACTCATTTTACTGATCTGAGATATGCTTTTGGTGTTCGTCCCTGTATGTATATAAATGCTGATGCAAACTTCCAGCTTGCGTTAGGAGCTACAGATGTATATACTCTCGTTGCTCCCACAACAGCAGAAGATTCAAATGCATATGTTGATTATGCTCAGACAACAAAGGGAACTGTTGTACGTGCCAATGTTTATAATGACAGCGAAACAGCAAAAACCTATATGCTGATTATGGTGGCATATGACGGCACTGACTTTGCAAATGCCAAGATGTATGAATTGTCTTTGGGAGTAAACAAGGAAGGCTATGTTGATTCCGATGTTCTTGATTGTGGTTCAACTCTTAACTACAAGGCATTCCTTTGGGAAAAGTCCGGACTTGAACCTTTGACCGAGGTTTTCCCGGTTGATGTGACAGTAGAGTAATCTTTGGGTTATGTTTTGCGGTGTGGCAAACGTCGCACCGCAAAACAACGGTTAAAGTATACTTTTCGGCATATATAAATTAATTTCGTTATATATGCCGAAAAGTATAAAAAAATTCAATTGCATAATGCAAAAGACATAAGGAGGAAATTACATGAAAAAGTTAATTTGCAAGATTCTGACGGTTATATTACTTGTTTTAACGGTACCTGCTGTGTATGCATCGGAAAAAACGACTCTTGAAGTTGGTGATTTGATTATTATTGGTACATATAAAGGTGAACCAGTTGAATACAAGGTGATGGGGACGCGAGATGTTGATGGTGACGGAAGTGAGGAATTATTTCTTGCAGCAAGCAAGATTATATCATTTAAAGCGTTCAATTCCGGTGCTACACCCAATTATGCTGTATGCTGGAAGTCAAACCATTTGGAAAGACAACCAAGCTTGCGTATATGGCTGAACAGCGCAAAAACTGAGGTAGATTATGGAACGGAGTCGGATGGCTCAACAGCTGTTGTCCCTTCATACGCTGATGAACCCGGATTTTTGACCGGAATGAATGAAACGGAGCTTGCGCAGATTGTTCCCGTAACCCACAATTCGCACGTGGCTGACTTTCTTGACACAGCACACGAAATTCTTCCCATTGACGGAGGAGCAGGTCATTTTGTGACTTACAATCAGGGCTTTCCCAAAGCCTATACCAATAATCTCAACACTGCCGTGGACTATGACAATGCGGCGTATGTAACAACAACAGACAAGGTGTTTATTCCCTCGGTAAAGGATTTGTATGACTTCTTTGGCGGAAAGATTAGCAACAATGAGGCGATAGCAAATCTGAATGTAGGTGCAACGGAAATAGCACAAGAGGAAGCAGGAAGTGAGGCTTTATATACAACTTCAAATACATTGCTGAGAGATGTGTATTTTGGAAACAACATAGGTGAATCAGTACCTTTCAGATGGAACGGAACTTATGTTATGCACAAAAATCCTCTTTCGTCACCTCAGAAAGCAGTCGATTTGGGTGGTGTTCGTCCTTGTATGTATATCAAGGCGGATACTGCTGTTGAAGAAACCTTTGAGGAAAGCGGCGTTTATCAGGTGAAGCTTCCAATCCGTGCGAGCATCAGTGTTCAGCAGGAAGGTGCTGAAATTGTTGAGATTCAGCAGGGTGAGATTACGGTAAGTGGTAGTGCAAGAGCAGATGTTGATACTGATATTATTGCGGCTGTATTCAGATGCGAAGACGGTATTGATGTCATGGAGGATTACGTAAGGACGGCGATTTCTGATAATATCAACATCACCTTAATTTCGCAAGGTTCGGGAAACAGATATGTGGGATTGTTTTTCCGGAACAGCGAAGATAAAGGAATTACGTCGACACGGTTCATAGGCGGAGCTCCTTCGGTTATCTGGACAGAATCAGATGAAGTTTCAGAAATTCAGGCGGCAACAGCCGTTGAAGGTGAAACCATTAGGGTGAGCGGTGTTCTTCCGTACGGAAGCGGTTCAAACGTTGGTGTTGTTGCCAAAAAAAGTGATTCTGATATAGTTGCATATGCAAATCAGTTCAGTGTGGGAGAAAAAAATAAATTTGAGCTTGCTTTTGCAGTTGAAACATTGTTTGGCGGTACAGAGCAGGATGTAATAGAAGGCTGGTATGACATTATTATTACAACCGACATTGAAAGCAAAAACGTTAAGGCAGGTATTGCAGGTCCCGGAGTCTGGACAAACGTTTTGGAAAAAATCAATGATGGTGAGAATGATTTTGTAACAAGCGTATTTCTCAATCGTGAGGGTTATGAGCTTGAGTATAATTCATTGACAGATAAGGGTTTTTACCTTGACGAATATACTGAAAACAGCGGCTTGCTTGATGAAACCATTGAAAAATTAATTTTGAACAAGCCATCAAGAGGTTATACAACCGAAACAGCTGTTGAAGCCTTTAATAGTTACATTACCTGTGCTCTTTTTGACGGGGCAGACAGTGCAGAAAAGTTTTCGGTAATCGAAAATGACAGATATGCCGAGATACTTGGTGTTGACGGTATTAAAGAAAGTGAAAGCTACATAACTGCAAAAAAACTTGATAATGCCGAAAAGATTTTTGACAAAGTGACCTCGGAAAATATCAGGACAAAAGTTTTTGAAAACATAATCCTGATGACAATTGATAATGCGGAGAATTCAAAGCAAATTCAGACGGTAATAGAAGAATATGCAGAAAAAATTGGGCTGGAATTCAAAACAGGATATAAAAACCTTTCGGGAACTACACTGAAAAAGCTCTATGATGTTTACTTTGACAAGACGGTAAATGACATAGATGATGTGATTGACATTTTTGAAGACAGATATAAAGAACTTACCTCAACAAAACTCTCTTCGGGCGGTGGCGGAAGTAGTGGTGGTGGCGCACTTGGTATAAAAAGACCACAGGAGTCCGTTAAAACTGAAGATGAAAACAAGGAAGAAAATATCACAAAACCCGATGAAAATACAAGTGTCCTGAAGGATGAAGAAAAGCTCACGTGGGCAAAGGAAGCGGTTCTGTATCTTGTGGAAAAAGGAATTATCAGCGGAAATGAAAAGGGTGAATTCTGCCCCGAAGATAACATTACCCGAGAGCAGTTTGCTAAAATTGCGGTTCTTGCTTTTGGTGTGACAGCTGACGGAAAAGCAGATTTTTCGGATGTTAAGGCGGATGAATGGTATGCGGAGTATGTAAATGTTCTTGCGTCAGCAGGTATTATAAACGGAATCAGCAGTACTGAATTTGGGGTTGGTGAATATATAACACGTCAGGATCTGGCTGTTATTGTTTACAGAATCCTGAAAAATGAAGAAAAGATAGAAAAAAGCAATGAAATGGGCTTTGCTGATGGGGGAAATATAGCGGATTATGCTCGTGCGGCGGTTTGTTCTCTTGCAACGGCAGGTTTTGTGAACGGTTATGATGACAATACTTTCCGTGGCGAAAACTCCATAACCCGTCAGGAAGCGGCTCAGATAATTTATAACATAATCGGAGGTGCAAAATGAAAAAATTAACAGCAATAGTTTTGGCTTTAATAATCTCCTTATCTTGCTTTAGTGTTTGTTTTGCGGCGGATGCATCACAAGCCGAGGCGGTTAAGAGCGGCAATGAGACAATGCTTGAAAGTTTGGGTATAATTTTACCCCATGCATATAATTTAAATGACAGTATTACGAGAGAAGATTTTGTATATCTGATAATGAAAACGGCAAACATTCCCTGTGGTTCACAGGCGGAGTATCTGGAATTCCCGGATGTGAAGCTGGATGCATGGTCTCATGATGCCATTGTTACAGCAAGAGCTATGGGCTATGTCACTGCAAAAAGTGATGAAAGTTTCGGCATTGAGGATAAGGTTTCGACTGATTATGCAGTCAATACTGCAATGAAAATTCTCGGTTTTGACAAAATTGGTCAGATGAAATATCCAAGAGCATATACCAATCTTGTTTATGCTTGCAATGGATCGGAAACTCTTTCTTATTCCGAAGCGTATGCCTTGCTTTACACAATGCTTCTTTGTCCTTATGTTGAGGCTGCGAAGTACAGTACAGAAGGTGTAAACTATGAAATCGTAACAGAAAGAGCGTTTATTGAAAAGATTTTTGATGTTGAAAAAATCAGCGGACGTTTGACGGGTAACCGATACAGCAAAATCGGCGGAGGATACACAGATGCTGATAAAATCGAAATAGATGGAATTTCATATTTGAGCGGTTGTGGAGACTTAAACGACTATCTTGGTTTTTACGGAGACTTCTTTGTTGCAGAGGCGGATTCTATTAAAAAGGTTATTGCAGTAAGTATTGCGGATGCAGACAAGGAATACTGTATTGGAAATGGTGAGCTTTTTGATGTGGCTCGTCAGGGAAACAGTATTCGTCTTGACTACGAATCGGATGGGAAGGAAAAGAAAATATCTGTTCCGTTGACTTGTGATTTGATTTACAACGGAAAGATTAAGGACTTTTCTTTGGCATTGATAAAAGAGCTGATTGCTACCAAATCGGGCGAAATTCGGATTGTGGAGCAACGTGATTATTGCACTGTGATTGTTACAGCATATGAAACGGTAATTGTGGACAGTGTTTCACAAGCTACAAAAACAATTGTGGGTAAATACGGTGAGAAAATTATTCTTCCCGACTGGGAATATGAAGAAAACTATGTAAGCATAACCAAGGATGATGCTGAAATCTTGCTTTCTGAGATTGCTCAGGGGGACGTGCTGATGATTGCTCGCACAGACGGATATGCAAGGATTAAGGTTACAAATCATTTTCTTGCAGGCATTGTGAATAAAATAAACGATGATTTTATTTCTGTTGATAAAGTTGATTATGAATATGCACTTTATTATAAAAATACGGCAGAAAGTGATGAGCACAAGATTGAGTCAGGCATGGAAGCAACATTCTTCTTTGATGAATACGGAAAAATCATTGATTTTGATGATGAAAATATAGTTTACCCCGGTGAATATGTGTTCCTCGTTGGCGCATCCAAAGAAAAGACAGCTTTTGATTATGAATGTAAGGTTCTTGTTGTGACAATGAATGCTGAAATGCAGACCATTGAACTTGCGGACAAGGTTAAGCCTGATATCGGAAGCGGTAATGTTGATGCTTCTGTGATTATAGATAATATATCAGGAAAAAAAGAACTAATATATATTGAAAAGAATAATGCCGGAAAAATATCAAAGCTGTTGACAGACGGCAGCCGTCTGGTTTCAATGGATGCCGCTGAAAAGAAAAGAAAATTCAAACGTGGCTCAGGTGCATTTTTGATTGACACAAATGATGCAAATTTCCCGGAGTTTTTCACAAGTGATGCAACAGTGGCTCTTCAGATTCCGCTCTCAACCGCATCAAATGACGATTTCCTTAAAGTAGAAAACTATAAGAAAATAACCCTGTCATCTGTGCTCAAGGATGCCGAAAACGCAACTGTTCAGGCGTATAACTTTGATGATTTTATTTGTCCGGAAGTTGTTCTTCTCCGAAAAGAAATTGTTGCAGATACAACAAAAAATGCAAATCTGCATCTTGTTGTGGGATTCGGAAAAGAAGTGAATGCCGAAGGTGAAATTGTGTCAACGGTTCACACATGGAGCAACGGTACAGAACAGACGATGATTCTTGCTGATGAGGAGGTTATGAATTGTACTGCAGGAAATGAAAGCAGGGCGATTATTGAGGGAGATATTGTCAGATTCTTCTATAATAATGCAGGAGCTGCCTTTGCAAATGAATGGATTGACAACATTGACACAGGTTTTAAAATCAGTGCCGCTCCCACAGGAAGAAATGACGGCAATGCCTATGTAACAGGAACGGTTGAAGATAAAAACGACAGATTTATTAAAATAAAGCTAAGTGGCGGAGATACAATGGTTTGTATGCCAACTGCTACAGTAAAAGTGACAGTGTATGATGAAAAGTCAAAAACTGCAGAAGGTCGTTCGCACGAAGAGCTTGCCAAAGGTGATTTGGTTATGTTCCGACTCTATTACACAAGTATTCAGGATATAATTTTAAAAACAACGTATTAATCGGAGGGAAGACAATGTTAAAAGTTTTGAAAAAGTATGAAGGTAACCCAGTTATGTGTCCCGAAAAAATGCCTGTTGAGGTGCTTTATACATTTAATCCGGGAGTGATTAAGCATAACGGAGAGTACATAATGATTATGGATGTAACAGGTCTTGATGATATTCACAGATTATGGCTTGCACGCTCAAAGGACGGAATCAATTTTGAAGCAGAAACACATCCTTTGAATATGCCACCTGTTGACCCATTCCATCCGGAAGTGTATACCTATGACCCCAGAATTACCAAAATCGGGGATGAATATTTCATTATGTATGCAAGCGACATGGGAAACAATTCGGCACGATTGGGTCTTTTGAAGACAAAGGATTTTGAAAGCTTTGAACGTGTTGCTACAACAAGTGATTTGGGGAACCGAAACGGAGCTTTGTTTCCTGAAAAATATGACGGACTTTATTTCAGACTTGACAGACCCTTCGGAAGTGAACAGGAGTCAAGTGCAATGTGGATGAGTTTTTCGCCTGACCTTGTGTTCTGGGGAAAATCAAGACCCATTATGTACAAGGGGAAGCCTTTTATAGACGGTTTCAAGATGGGTGCAGGTGCTGTTCCCATAAAGACAGACAAGGGCTGGCTTGAAATTTATCATACGGTTTCAACCACCTGCAACGGATTTATTTACAGACTCAAGGCGGCTCTCCTTGATCTTGATGAACCGTGGAATGTTATTGGCTATTCGGATTATATTCTTTATCCCGAACACGATTATGAAATGAAGGGCAGAGTTTCAAATGTTGTGTTCACTTGTAATGCAATTTTGGAGGATGACGGAACAGTGAAGATTTATTACGGTGCGGCTGATACCAATATTGGTCTTGCAACAGGTAAGCTGGATGATATTATTGAGGCGTGTAACAAAAATAGATAGAAAAGAGGAGTTATATGATACATCTTGCAAAAGGTCACAGTGAAGTATTTTGGGACTATTTTCTTGCGGATAAAGAAAAAACAACAGCTCAGCTTGTGATGAAGCAGCCTGTGAAAAGGGAAGTATGCCTTGTTCATGAGGAAGTGTGGGAAGACAGGCTTGCAAATTATCATAATATTTTCAAAGACGGTGACATTTACAGAATGTATTATCTTGTGGGAGCAAATAATGTTGAAATTAACACGGATACCACAAAAACCGCCAAACTTTATGCTTGCTATGCCCAGAGTCGTGACGGAATTCATTGGACGAAACCGAATCTTGGAGTATGCGAACCGTACGAGGGTATGAGGGAGAATAATATTGTTATGGACGACCGTTACGGTCAGCTTGATAACTTTTTTGTGTTTCGTGATGATAATCCTGATTGCCCCGAAAATGAAAAATACAAGGCAGTCGTGAGACGCAAGACCGGCAAACCCGGTCTCGCCAACGATTCGCTGTGGTGCTATGTGAGTGCTGACGGTATTCACTTTGATGAGGGATGGTGTATGCACTCATGCGGTGCATTTGATTCACTTAACACGGCTATGTGGGATGAAAAAACAAAAAAATACCGTTGCTGGTTCCGTGGCTTTCATGACCCTACCGATTGGTGCATAACCGCAGGGAAAAGGGATATTCGCTATATGGAATCCTTAGATTTCATAAATTGGAGCGAAGAAAAACGCATTGAAATTAATAGTCCCAATGATTTTCAGCTTTATACCAATAATATTCAGAAGTATTACAGAGCAGATAACATTTTTGTGGGCTTTCCCACACGCTATGTTGAACGCAAGGAATGGTCGGATAGCTTTGAACAGCTTTGCGGCAGGGAACGGCGAAAAATCAGAATGAAAAATCTAGAACCAAGGGAAGGTCTTGCGGTAACGGATTGTATGTTTATGACCTCACGTGACGGTGAGAATTGGGAGCGGTTTGACGAAGCCTTTGTGACGGGCGGTGCTGAAAACGGTGAAAACTGGATATACGGCGATTGTTATATTGCATGCGGAATGGCGGAAACCCTGAGTGAAAACGGTGAAAAAGAAATTTCTATTTATATTCCCGAAGAACGATGGTCATACCGTCCTGTAAAATTGCGGAGATATACTGTGAGACTTGACGGCTTTGCATCCTTCAGAGCGGGTCTTTCGGGAGAAAGAATTGTCACCAAGCCTTTTACCTTTGAAGGCGAACAGCTTGAAATTAATTTTGCCACATCGGCGGCAGGTAGTGTTTATGTTAATATTCTTGATGAGAACGGAAACAAATTTGAGGGCTTTGAGAGCTGTGAGTATTTTGGTGACACAACCTGCAGAAAGATTAATTTTGAAAAACCGCTCAGGGAGCTGAACGGGAAAACTGTTCGTATGGAGATTCTTATGAGCGATGCGGATATTTACTCTTTTGTGATTAATTAGGAGGAGATTTTATGGTGAATTTAAAAAAAGGACAACGAGAGGTCTTTTGGGATTGTTATCTGATTGATGAAGAAAAAACAACGGCAAAGCTCGTGTTGAATCATCCTCAAAAAAAAGAGGTTTCAGAGGTTTTTGACAAAATGTGGGAGGGTGATAACTGTACATATTTTAACATTTTTAAAGATGAAGATATTTACAGAATGTATTACCTTGCTGTGCTCAGTAAGCTTGTTTATGAATGTGAGGATAATACCGCACAACCCATTTATGCATGTTATGCAGAAAGTCGTGACGGACTTAAATGGACAAGACCAAATCTCGGGATTGTCAGCCTTGGGGGAATTACGGAAAACAACATTATAATGGATGAACGCTACGGAATACTGGATAATTTCTTTGTGTTTAAGGACGAGAATCCCAACTGTCCCGATTCTGAAAGGTATAAAGCGGTGGTGAGACGAAAGACGGGACAGCCGGGGCTTGCCAATGATTCCCTCTGGTGCTATGTGAGTGCTGATGCAATTCACTTTGATGAAGGCTGGATGATTCATCCGTATGGTGCCTTTGATACTCTTAATACTGCTATGTGGGATGAAAAAGACAAGAAATATCGTTGCTGGTTCAGAGGATTTCATGATCCCACTGACTGGTGCATAACCGGAGGAAAACGTGATATTAGGTATATGGAGTCAATGGATTTCAAAAACTGGAGCGAGGAAGTTAGAATTGACATCAACAGCCCGTACGATTTTCAGCTTTACACCAATAATATGGGAAGGTATGAAAGAGCAGACAGCATTTTTGTGGGGTTCCCCACAAGATATTTTGAAAGAAAAGAATGGAACGACAACTATGAACAGCTTTGCGGAAAGGAAAATCGAAAGCTGAGAATGCAGAACGAAGCCAGAATTGGGCTTGCAATCACAGACTGTATGTTTATGACCTCCCGTGACGGTGTTGCCTGGGAAAGATTTGATGAGGAAGCCTTTGTGGGCGGAGGCCAGGAAAATGGTATAAACTGGGTTTATGGCGATTCATATCCTGCCTATGGAATGATTGAAACCAAGGCAGAAAACGGAGAAGGTGAGCTGAGTATTTATATTCCTGAAGGGCAGTGGTCGCACACTCCTACAAAATTGTGGCGTTACACAATCCGTCTTGATGGTTTTGCTTCCTTCAGGTCGGGATATGAACAGAAAAGAATTGTGACAAAACCCTTTACTTTTGAAGGAGAGCAGTTGGAAATAAACTTCAGAACTTCAGCGGCAGGCGGAGTTTATATTAATCTTCTTGATGAAGAAGGAAATAAAATTGAAGGCTTTGAGAGCTGTGAATATTTTGGTGACACAGCCTGCAGAAAGATTAATTTTGAAAAGTCTTTAAGTGAGCTGAACGGAAAAACAGTCCGTATGGAAATTTTGCTCAGTGATGCGGATATATATTCTTTTGTGATAAGATAGAGGAAAGAAAATGAAGTACAGCATAGATTTAAACGAAAAATATAATGTTGATATATTCATTGCAGGCGGCGGCGCAGCGGGAGTTGCTGCCGCCGTTGCTGCAAGCAGGCAGGGGAAATCGGTGTTCCTTGCGGAAAGTATGGGATGTTTCGGAGGGGTTGGCACATCAGGCTTGGTGCCTGCATTTGCACCCTTTGATGATGGCAAAAATGTTCTTGCTTCGGGAATTGGATATGAAATCAGACAAAATGTTTCAAAAAACATACCTCTGGATTCATATTGGACAAAGATTAACGTTGAAGAATTGAAGCGGGAATATGACAGGATTATTACAGAATCTGGCGTTAAGTTTAGCTTTTTTACGACTCTTTGTGATGTGGTGACTGATGATAACCGTATTGAATATGTGATACTCAGTGCAAAAAGCGGTATGTTTGCCGTGAAAGCATCGGTTTATATTGACTGCACAGGTGACGGTGACCTTTGTGCAAAGGGTGGCGGACAGTTTTGCGTTGGTGATGAAAACGGTGCGGTTATACCTTCGACTTTATGTTCATTGTGGACAAACATTGATGCAAAGAATTATACGGATATTGGTGTTCAGAATGAGTTTATTGAACAGGCGCATAGGGAGGGGGTTCTGACCTTTGAGGATAAACACCTTCCGGGAATGTTTGTTCACGAAAACGGAATCGGCGCTGGCAATATCGGTCACTTATTCGGCTTGAACCCCCTTGACGAAGCCTCCCTTACCGAAGGAATGGTGTGGGGAAGAAAACTTATAGTTGAATACGAGAATTATTACAGAAAATATCTAAAAGGTTTTGAAAATATGCATCTTTGTGCGACGGGTTCGATTCCGGGAGTAAGAGAATCAAGACGCATTGTGTGTGATTATACTCTTTGTGTAGATGATTTTGTGAAGAGAGCAGATTTTGAGGATGAAATTGGCAGATATTGTTATCCGATTGATATTCACATTATGAATACATCAGGCGAAGAGTTTGAAAGGTTTTCTGCTGAATACGAAAGTTTGAGATATGAAGCAGGGGAATCCTATGGAATTCCATACCGTTCGCTGATTCCGGTGTCTTTTTCAAATGCTTTGGTTGCAGGAAGATGCATTGGTACAGACCGTAGTATGCAGGCTTCAATCCGTGTTATGCCGGGTTGTTTTATTACAGGACAGGCGGCAGGGGTTGCAGCAGCATTGACAGTGAATACGGGTGATGTGAGAAAAGTGGATTATGACGAAATGTATAAAGAACTGAAAAAAATAGGGGCATACCTGAGGTGTGAGATATATGGAACAACAAATAATAAAAGCAATTGATATGCATTCTCACATAAATCACGGCAGTTCGTTGGATGTGGAAGAGAGTGATTGGTATTCGGCAAAAGCTGATGATATTTTGGGAATAAACAAAAGTGCCTTTATTGAACGGACGATTTGTTGCCCATATGCGGGAGCTTTACATAAGGAGTTTGTTGAGGAAAGTAACACCGTTATGTATGACCTTGTTCAAAAAGAAGACAGGCTTTTTCAGTGGGTAATCATTGAACCCGAAAATGACAATACATTTGTTCAGGCACAGAAGATGCTCAAAAATTCCAAGTGTGTTGGAATAAAGCTTTTGCCTTCCAATCATGGCTATGACTTTGAAGAATGGGGCGAAAAGATTTTTGCATTTGCTTCGATGCATAAAACGCCAGTTCTGATACACCCAAAGGCAAATGCTGACTATATACTCCCATTTGCGGACAGATTTCCCAAAGTAAAATTTATTCTTGCTCATATGTGGGGGAAACCACACGTTGATGCAATAGAATTTGCAAAAAACGGAAATGTTTATGTTGACACTTCGGGAAGTGCCAGTATGCAGAACGGAATAATTGAGTATGCCGTAAGACGTGTGGGCTCGGAACGGATTTTGTTCGGAACGGATACCTATGCAGCAGGGTCGCAACGTGGCAGAATTGATTATGCACGAATTTCATATGAGGATAAGTTCAACATTCTGCGTGATAATGCGATGCGACTTTTTGGATGGAATTAATTTTTAAAGGAGAAGTAATTATATGGAATATGAAAGATTTTTAGACAAGGTTCACGGATGTTGGTACGGTAAATGCCTGGGCGGTGCGGCCGGTGCTCCCTTTGAAGGTGTTAAGAAGCTTATTGATGTTGATGATTTTTCAAAGGTTTTTAATCCCGATTTGCCAAATGATGATTTGGATATACAGCTTTTGTGGGCGGAGGTTCTTGAAACGAAAGGTTACAATATAACATCTTGCAATCTGGCTGATGCGTGGATTGAAAAGTGCTGGTATCCTTTTTCGGAGTACGGATATTTTATGAAAAACTATATGCGTGGCATCAAGCCTCCATATTCAGGCATTGTGAATAATCGCTTTTTTAAGGAAGGAATGGGATGTCCCATCCGTGCGGAAATATGGGCAATTATATGTGCCGGAAAACCTGAGCTTGCGGTGAAGTATGCATATCTTGACGGATGTCTTGACCATGCTGACAATTCTGTTTATGCGGAACAGTTTTTGGCAGCAGTTGGGGCTATGGCATTTTATGAAGATAATATTGAAGTGCTTGTTGAAAAGGGCATGGAGTTTATTCCGAAAGATTGCAAGCTGCACAGGGCGTTTTCGTATATTATTGAGCAATACCGGAGCGGTGAGGATTGGATAAAGGTGCGTCAGTCTGTTCTCAACAGATTTGGACATCCCGATTTCACTAATGTTGTTCAGAACCTTGCATTTGTGTTGATTTCACTCCTTTACGGCAAGGGGGATATGGCTGAAACCATAAATATTTCATTGAGATGCGGTTTTGATGCTGACTGCACTTGTGGTTCTGCGGCGTCAATTGTGGGAATTATCCAGGGTTACAGCTGTCTTGGTGATTTGACGGAGCTCATAAAGGACTATTTTGTTTGCGGAATTGATGTACAAAGACCATCAGACAGCATTTATCAGCTTGCAAAGGATACGGCAAAGCTGGCACTTGAAATGCCAGAAAATGTCGAATTAAAACTTGAATATCCAACGGAGGAAGGTCTTGCTGAAAGCCTGAAGATGATAGAACCCGTGAAATGGAATGTTTACGGTCCGTATTTTGCCCAGCTTGACCAACCTATGAATCCTGATTACCCAAGTCCTCACGGTGAAGGTTGCGTTTTGCCTGATATTGTGTGTATGGTCAACAACGAGGCATTTCTCGATAAGAAATATGAAAAAGGTGAGCTTGCCTGCGTGATTGATGCGTGTGAAGATTTTATTGAAATTGATAAGCATATAACAATGGAAGGTCAGTATGCTTGCCTTGCAGAAACGGTGATTGTTTCTCCAAAAGAGCAGCGTGTTTGGGCAATAATCGGTAATAGTGACGGATTTTCTTTGACTGTTAATGGTGAAAAGCTCCTTGAAAAGGATGAAATAAGACTCTGGACACCCTATAATAATTTCTGCTTTGTTGACCTGAAGAAAGGGGAAAATAAAGTTAGCCTGAAACTTCTGAAAAGAACAAAGTCTCTTGATTTTTCAATAGGTTTCAGAATATATAATGGCAACCATTGGCACAAGTCCAAATGGTGTACCGATTTGAAGTAAGGTGAAAGCAATGAATTACAGAGAAAAATATAATAAATGGCTTGAAAGTGCTGTAGTTGATGAAAAAACAAAAACAGAGCTTGAAGGTTTGTCTGAAAAAGAAATTGAAGACAGATTTTATTGTGATTTGGAGTTTGGTACAGGTGGACTTCGTGGAGTTATGGCGGCAGGAACAAACAGAATGAATGTTTATACCGTGAGACTTGCAACTCAAGGCCTTGCCAACGAAATTCTTGACAGCATAGGTGCTGCTGAAAAGGGTGTTGTTATTGCTTATGATTCACGAAATAATTCGCAGCTTTTTGCAAAGGAGTGTGCAAAGGTTCTTTGCGCCAATGACATAAAAACATATATCTTTGACGGGCTTCGTCCCACACCTGAGCTTTCATTTGCGGTGAGATATCTTGGCTGTGCCAGAGGTGTTGTGCTTACTGCAAGCCATAACCCCAAGGATTATAACGGATATAAGGTATATGGTGAAGATGGTGCGCAGATTGAGCCTGAAACTGCCAAGAAGATTATCGGTTACATAAATAATACGGATATCTTTGATGACATAAAGCTTTGTGGAGACAATGAACCCATAGTGATTGGCGAAGATGTTGACAGAGCATATATTGATGCGGTAAAGGAACAGTCCTTCGGAATAAACATTCCTGATGATTTCAAAGTTGTGTATACACCACTCCATGGTTCGGGAAATATTCTTGTAAGAAAAGTTCTTGATGAGATTGGTGTTAAGAATGCTTTTGTCGTTCCTGAACAGGAATTACCAGACGGTAATTTCCCAACAGTTAAATCGCCCAATCCTGAAAACTCTGAAGCATTTACCCTTGCCATTGAGTATGCAAAGAAACAGAATGCAGACATAATTTTCGGAACAGACCCTGACAGCGATCGCATAGGCGTTGTGGTGAGACATTCCAAAGGTAAGTATATTGTGCTCAATGGTAATCAGACAGGAACAATTCTCTGTGAATATATTCTTAGAAAGATTAAGAAAAACGATGCTTTACCTTCAAGTGCAAAGGTTATAAAGACAATTGTCACAACCGAAATGGTGAAGGTGGTAAGTGAAGATTATGGGGCAGATGTGGTTGATGTTTTAACAGGCTTCAAATTTATCGGAGAGCAGATAAAATCACTTGAAGATAAAGGTTGCCCTGAAAACTTCATTTTTGGTCTTGAAGAAAGTTACGGATATCTTAGAGGAATATATGCAAGAGATAAGGATGCAGTTGTTGCGGCAATGCTTGTTGCAGAGGTGGCTGCTGAATGTAAGGCGGAGGGAATTACTCTTTATGAGCGACTGACAGAGCTTTACAAAAAATATGGATATTATCTTGAGTGTCTTGAAACTAAAACACTCGAAGGAATAGACGGAAGAAAGCAAATAGAGGGCATAATGAAAAAATTCAGAACAGAAAAGCTTCCTATAAAAGTAAAAGCAGTAAAGGACTATTCAAAAGAAATTGATGGACTTCCAAAATCGAATGTTCTGAAATTCTTTCTTGAAAATGATAGCTGGTTTGCAGTTCGTCCTTCGGGAACAGAGCCCAAGATTAAGTTTTATTTTGGTGTCTGTGGAAAATCAACAGAGGATGCTGAACTAAAATTATCATATTTGAAAGATATGATATTAGAATTTGCAAGTTGAAAGGTAGTTAGTTATAATAGTAGAGGAAATATTGCAGGTAGCAAGCGGTCAATGGATAAGGCTTGCCTCCACGGTAGTAATTGAAAGATAGAACTTAAAGAGGTGTTGTTATGAAATTTTGGACGGATGTGATGGGCCTCCAATATATAATTCGAATATTAGTTAGTGGGATTTGTGGTATGATTATTGGCATTGAACGAAGAAATCGTTCTAAAGAAGCCGGTATACGAACACATTTTGTGGTTGCTTGTGGTGCTGCTTTAATAATGGTTGTATCTAAATATGCATTTTTTGATGTGATATCCACTAATTTATATAATGGAGCGGACGTAAGACTTGATCCATCCAGAGTGGCATCAACTATTGCAAGTGGAATAGGATTCTTGGGAGCAGGAATGATATTTGTACATAAAAATACGATTAGCGGTCTTACTACTGCTGCCGGGATATGGGCTACATCTGGTGTCGGTATGGCTATAGGAGCAGGTATGTATTCGGTTGGCATAGCATCGACATTAATAATTTTAGTTGCACAAATTATACTTCATTTAAGAGGTAAGGGTGATAAGCAAATTAAGAATAAAATTCTTGTTATAAAAGGTATTGAACGCACAGATTATAATGAATACATAACCAAAAAGCTTGGTGATATAGGTGTTGAGGTTTCTGATTCGATAGTTTATAAAACAGGCACGTCGAAGAATTACACATTATCTTTAGAGTATCCAAAAACAATGGACGAAGACCGGATTATTTCAATTGTTGAGTATGATTGCATTTTGAAATAACACGTGCGGAGGAAAAACATGTTTTTTAATAATTATTCAAAACCCGGAAAGGGTGTCAAGAAAAGAGATTCAAATCAAGCGAGAATTCAGGTTTTCTTTGAAGTTTTGCCAAGAAAACTGTGGGATTTGTTTAAACTGAATATTCTATATTTATTGGTGGCAATTCCATTTTTTATCGTAACAATGATTGTTGTTGGCGTAATAGCGTCACCATTAATCGACTCGTTTGCATCAACAGATGATAATATCGGTTTGGTAAGTATTGATATAGCCTTAAGAGTTATTTTTGCGTTTTTGTTTATGATATTTTTGGGCATGGGTCCCATAACGGCAGGCTATACATATATTATCCGTGAGCACGGTAGAGAGCATCCTTGTTGGCTTATAAGCGACTTCTTCGAACGATTCAAATCTAATTTTAAACAAGGTATACTGCTTTGGATGATTGATTTGGCAGTTTTATATTTGTTTACGGTTGCAATTAGATTTTATGGGCAGTCAGGGATGATTATATTGCAATATGTTATAATTCTTTTGGCTGTTATATATGAAATGATGCATATTTATGTATATCAGATGATGGTTACATTTGATTTGCCTTTAAAGAACATTTTAAGAAATTCTCTTTTGCTTGCATTAGCAAAAGCACCGACAAGTCTGCTTATATTACTTTTGAATAGCATCATATATGCAGTTATACCCGTAGCAATAATATTAACTGCAAAAAGCTTTATTGTAATTCTAATAATGCTTTTATTGGAAGTGTTTATACTACCACCAATAACAAGCTTTGCTATTAACTTTTACATTGACCCGATATTGGACAAGTATATTAATATTGAAAGAAAAATAAATAAAATGAAAGGAAAAAAATTATGAAAGTAAAAAATTGTTCAGTTGTTTATGAAAATCCTATGCCGCAGCTCAGAAGCCGTCAGAGTGCTTTCCCGTTTGTATGTGAATTGGAGAATGGCTATTTGGCGATGGTTTATGCAATAGGTGAGGCTTTTGAAAGTGTAGACAGTTCAAGCTACATTTCATTCAGCAAGGATGGTGGAAAGACTTGGAGTGTTCCTGAACTTATGTTCGATTTAAGCGGATATGATGTTCTCATAACAGACTATGCGAAGGCAGTTTGTCTCCCTGACGGCAGAATTTTGGCAGTTGGCTATGCATATCTGCGTGAAAATCCTGATTATCCCATAGGCAATCCCGAAAACGGTGGAGTTCTTGAGGACTTTGTGTTTTGGTCGATTTCGGAAGATGGTGGCCAAACATGGAGCAAGCTCAGCCATATCAAATGTGCTTGGGGACCCCATGTAGAGGCGTCGGCACAGATAACCGTACTCAAAGATGGTACTTGGATTACTCCCATAACGGGATTTCCTGACTGGGATGGGAATATGCACGGCAAGCTGTGTGGCAGAGCTCTTCGTTCTGAAGATGAAGGAAAGACCTGGAATGATGATGCAATTTGTATGGAATTTGAAGGTGACAACGTCACTTGCTATGAGCAGAGAATGTGTCAGCTTGAATCGGGTGCTATAATCAATATAGGCTGGAACGAAAATGTCGAAACAGGTGAAAGATATGACAATCACTACACTGTTTCATATGATAACGGCAAAACCTGGACAAAACCACAAAGTACCGGTATTCGTGGTCAGGCGTCATCGGTTTGTGCAATTGGAGGTGAAAAGCTTCTTGCTCTTCACGCAGTACGCCGTGACACAGACAGACCCGGAATTTATGCCTGCATTGTGGATTTTTCTGACAAACAATGGAATATTATTGAAAAGGAAGTCGTATGGGAGCCTTCAACACCAATGGTGAAGGACAAGAATATGGCTGAAATATTTTCGTTCCTTAAATTCGGTCAACCTGGTGCAATCAAACTCTCTGACGGTGATGTTATGATGTCTCATTGGTTTGCGGAACACGGACAGTATATGGTTGCAGCAACCAGAATTGAAATATAGATTGTGATTTTATATTGATTCAATACTGGGCAAGTATATAAACATAGAAAACAAAGCAGAAGAAAAAATGATTTATGTTATCATAACTTTGCTGAAAATTTCTTGATTGAGAATTCCCACTTTCAGCAAAATTGTGTTTAATATAAATAAATGACATCTTGGGAACGACAGAAATAAATCATTACATTGCCGCACTATCGGCAAAGTGCGACATTGAGCAGTCCTTTCGGTCAAGGGGCTGCTCGATTTCCGTTTAAATGAATTATTAGGTCCGATTGAGTTGTTCTGAAAGAAATAGACTATATATCGGATAAATTTACCGCATTAAACGAACTATTTATAGGTTTACTTTAAATGTAACCACTTTCCTATGGCCCACAGATTTTCCGAAAGCAGGAATTTATTTTATATATATGAATTGATTAGGTTTGCAGTCATCCATATAATCCCTGCTTTCGGAAAATCTACAGAAAAAAGTTGCACAAAATTGCAGACTTATCGACTTATCCTATTGACAAGGTATGGTGAAATAGGTATAATATAAGTAATTGAATAGATTGTAACGCCGTTGACATCAGTCTTCGGTGTTTTTTAATTTTTAGAAAGGATGATTAAATGGATATAGTTTTTATTAAGAGTAAATTAAAAGTTGGCGATGTATTCAAGAACAGAAAAGCTCTTTGCGAGCATCTGGGTGAAGCATACACAAGTCAGACCAATCCGAAGAAAGCTCAAGACAGAAAATGGAGAAAATACTTTGAATTTGAAAAAATTGAAGGTACTCAGCAAATAAGGATTACCGAAATACATGATAAAGCAAAGATGGATTTCTCGGTAAAAGGTGGTTCTATGCCCAAAATTCTTGACCCGGCTATATTACTGTATTTAACCAATACTTCAGACAAATATTTTACCCTTACGCAGTTAGCAACAAATCTTATGTTTTGCTCTACGGATGTTATTAACTTTTACAACTCACCTACCGTGTTTAAAAAGTTAGAAGATAAATATGTATCACCCGAAAAAGGAGATGCTAAGGATAAAAAGCTAAATATACTGGCCAATTTTATTGCATACACACAATCACTGTATGATTCAAGACTGAAAAATGCAATCGAAAGATTGAACAGAAACAAAAGCATAAGGACTAAGTCAGTTCTGCTGATTATCGACAACAAAGGATTCAATGACAAAATTACGAAGTTGATAGAACGAAAAAAATATGACGAGTTGAAAATTTTGATTGCTCCTAAGGTGTATGATTTGATAGAAAAAGAAATAATTGACACCGATATTGCCGAAAATGCATATCATATCTATTGCCGCTTAAATTCATTAGGAATCACCAATGATGATGTGCGTGAGGCGTTAGATGGCGAAGTTGAATTCATTAACGATATTACATCAAAAGTCCTGGAGGAATACGAGTGTTCCACAGAGAAGGAATTCTATGAAAAGACAGGATGGAAGCCAAGGAAAAGAAAGGAATATCATTCCAAGAGAAACATGCTGTTAAAAGAACATCATCTTGCAAATTTCAAGGCATATAAACTTGAATGGATTGACCGAGAAGGTGTGTCTACAATAGAGGATGATATGGATGACCTGCAAATCAAAATTAATAGCAGTTTTTATAGTGCAATAAAAAGAAATAAACTAAAAGAGTATAGAGAAAGCAGGGATAATGGCATTAAAGAAGCGAAATATCCTGACATGATGAGCGTTAAATATATCCGTGAAGAAATTAGATATCAAGAGTTATTGGATGAATTTCTCAGGGATTTTATCAAAGTATAAAAACCGTACAATACTTTATATATACATGTATTAACAAGGTTATCTATATAAAAAGTATTGTACACTTTTTTTCAGTACATTCTTGGACACCCCTTTGTCACCAACTATTCCAATTTCCGCTTCGCTACAATCGGAATACCTTCGCCCAAAGGGGTTTCCAAACCTTCCCCAAATGCGATTTATTGTATGTAAATGTTTTAATCAGCGTTGATGGTATTTTAAGATTTGCAATATCATATCACAAGTAGATTTATCCACATATTTTCTGATATATGGAATAACTTTTTGGATATTTTTCTTTTTAACACCAGATAGAGTCCGTATGTCAGACCAATAAAAAGGCTTATTCTCATGTTCTGTTTTCAGCTTGTTATATGCCCATACAATACGCCTTGCCCAATTTTCCTCATAGCTTTCTGAATATCGTTTTAATATTTCTCTGCATTTCGGCATATTATCAAGTCGGTGTGCATCTAATTGGAATTCATGATATACAAGTCGCTTTGATACTCGTTCAGGTCTGCCGACATCGCTTGATACACCGCTATAAATATCACTTGCAAACTGCTCTAATAGCGGAGCTGTTTCATTGTCATAGGTATTCCAATCGAGAGAAAGTTTATATTTCATATAGTGGCTTTCTTGTTCTTCCTGATAGTCTCATATACTTTGTATCTGCCATAGCATAATAGAGAACGGAGCTTATAGGGAACATCTGTCATAAAATCAATAGGTGCATCAAATACCGATGTTATGTACTTGGTAAAGCTTTGTAGCATAGAATTATTGTTTGCTTTTGCTATGTTTTTAACAGCGTATTCATCAGCAGGGCAAAGTGTAAAAGTCTGTTCGCTCTTTGCTGTAACGTTTGAATTTTCAAGCATACAATTGTGTTTGTAACAAACAGTGACACCCCTTATCTGATGTTTTCTATGCCAATATGTTTCACCGTATTGGTGTTTATCCTCACAAACACATAGAGGACAATACCTCAAAAACTGATCTGTGTTCGTTCTTGGTAAAATGGTAAATAAGTGATGTGCATCGCAAAAATCAAATTCAAGATGATGCATAGCTTTTTTCTTTTGTTCAAGAGGTATAAATCGTCCATACTGTGAAAACATAGTATGCTCTAATATAAGGTTTTTTATTGGGTATATCTTTTGTATCTGCCTTTGAGTATCGGAGTTTAAATGTCCTAAAAATTCTTTTGAAGGATTATTACATTTTTTATATAGAAGTTCTTCCAAAACTGCTTTATGAGTGTTATATCCTGAATGAACATAACATCTGCAAAACCAACTGTAAACCAGTTCGTCAGGATATATTTCAGGAAAGTATGCTATCATATTTTCACCACCTCAACAACAAAGTTTTCTTTCATCAAAGCAACAATATCAAGATTTTCGGTCTTTGCCTTTGAAACAAGATCTGATATAAGATTACTGTTGTATGCAATGTTTGGATTATCACTTTCATAGAACCCGGTAACTTGTGTAATTTTTGAAGTCTGACTTTTCCTTGTGATTGCAGGTTCAATATAACTGTGTAGCATAGACAAACGTTTTTTGTATGCTTCTGTCAGTATTTCAATAGTTATCTTTTCTTTACCATTTAGAATGGCTATTTCCTGAGAATCGTGAATTAAAGATACGACAACCGATATAACACCGCCACTATGTTCATACAACCAACGTATAATGCTGTCAGTTATTTCGGTTTTTTCTTTTGTGTATTGATACTGAAAAAGGGTAGTACAAAAATCATAGAAATATTGATTGTATTCCAATGCCCCATAGCGTAAACCAAGTGAACGTCTTGCAAGGTGTAATGCCTGTTCAAAAAATAACTCACATTCAGGAGTTCCCACCATACATATTGATATACCACTTGAATTTATCAATTGTGTCAGCATACCAACAAGGCTTTTCCCGTTTTTACTGTTCACAACATTCTGTATTTCATCAACCACCAACAAGCCAATATGATTTATTGCAACTTGACTTATAGTGCCGATAAGCATATCTGTTGTAACTCTGCTCTTTAAAGACTTAACGTAATAATTACTGTCAAGCATTTCGTCAACCTTACGGAGAATTTCAAGTAATAATCCCTTAACGGAGCTATCAAAGGGACATTGTACTACCAAGCAGGGAATAATTTTTGTAAACGGATTTTGTGTTTCTATAATGCCATTTGCGGTTATAAGGTCTATTGCTCGGCTTATGGCTTGTGATTTTCCAATACCTGAACATCCGCTAATCAACCAGCTGTCAGCACCACCCATTACACCGCTATATACTTTGTTTTGCATTGCTTTATAGTTTAAGTTTCGTTGAATAACAGCGTTTTTACTTGCTTTATTTTGCAGAGAACGGAGCAATGAGAGATATAATTTGCTATATATTTCTGTTGACATTTGAGAAGGGATATAGATGTTGTATAGGTCAGATAAGGCGATAAGGCGTACCGATTGATTTTGGGAACGGATAGTTTCATCATAATACGGTAACACCGACAATTCAGAAATAAGCTCGTTCCCGATTTTCAGTTCGGGTAGAGCAGTTATAGTATTATTCATATGTTTCACCTACTTTTACATAGTCAATATGAGCCTTTGCTTGTTCTCGCTTTCTGTTGTTTCTTATACCTTTAATGCCTGTATTGCTCTGAATAGTTGTAGTGTCCGCAATAACAGATATATCGGAAATTAAATCAATTTTAGCTTGTAAAGCTGCTGTTTTTTCGGCAAATATTAAGGCTTTCTGCTGTGCTTTTATATCTTCTACAACTGATATGCTTTCATCTTGAAAACGGTGTTCTATCAAGGAAAACTTAGTATAGTTTTGGTTTTCATAAAGGAATATCACTGTAACATCATCCGGATTATAAGCAACAGTGCAAGTACCGCCCTTTAAGTATCTCTCAGTGTAATTATCATTCTTGTATCGCAGACCATTTACAACAAGTCCTTTTCTTGTAAATCTGCCCTCTGTTCTCGGTAATAAAGTTAGAATCAAAGTATCATAATCTATCGGAATAAGATTCGTTCCTGCTTGATTTACGGCATAATTCCAAATGCAATTTGCATAGGGTTTTACACCGTTTGAAAGCATATCTTCTGTATAAGGAAAATTCTCAATAATCCGCTTTGTGTTGTAATGCAGAATACATTTAACTATGATTTTTTCAAACTCTGCCATTGTCAAACACGCTTCTTTTCGGTAATCCTTTGCACCTCGTTCCTGAAAGTCGGGATTTATAACGCCTTTGCCTTTTAAATGTGGTTTGTAAAGGTTCTGTATAACATCAAAGAACTTTTCAACAACGCCCTTTAATTCAGGTCTGTATGGTGGCAGGTTTACAACTGTGACACCCAAATCCGTTATTTGTTCAAAGTTAGTACTTGCATATTCCTTGCCCATATCTGTGACAAGGGTTGCAGGAAGTTTGTTGCAAGGCCAGTCATCAGGAGCTATATCTATACCGTGTTTTTTACACAGAGCAGTTTTGTCGGCAATTATATTTGTCATAAGGCTACGCAGACTATAAACACCACCTTCCCAGGAAAGAGAATAGCCACAGCATAAACTACTGTAAGCATCTACGCATGCTGTTAAAATCGGTCTTCCGACAATACCGCCAGAATCATTGACGAGATATATATCACACACAGTAGAATCAAGCAAACCAAAACCCACAGAGTGTGCAAAGGATTGAACTCCATCACCTAAAAGTGGTCGGTTGTTTCGTTGATAGTTTGTGATACCGCTTCGAGAAATGTAATAGTTTTGCAGTTTTTTATGTTGTCTGTAAAAATAGCGGAATTGATAAAATGACGGATATTCTTCAAGCAACATACCGTTTTTGTCACAGTATTTTTCTTTTAACATCAATGTATAGACGGTGCTTAAGGTGTTTTGGTGTTGTGTGTAATAGTACTTATTTAATGCCCATCTGATGTTTTTTTCATCTGTTGATAGTTCTTTTTTGATATCTTTATCTTTTGGAGCAAGAGCGGAAATGTTTTGATGAACGAGATACAACCACAAATAGTTGCATATCGTTTGACGGCTTACTCCTTTATCTGTAGAAATTTGTGATATTACAGAGCTTCGGCGTTCTTTGTCTGTCACAAATGGCAATATATTAGAAATCATTGTAAAACGTTCGTAAGCACATTTTCGTCTTGATAATTCCATATCGTTTATATCGGGGAGTGAGAAACATTCAGAACATACCGAAAAGCTTGATAAAAAATCAAGGTTAACCCATTTTGGCATGGATGTTTTGTTGCAGTTTATAACAAAAGCTTTTGTGTCATTAATATCAAGGATACGGAATATAATACCATTATTTTCTATGAGCTTATTATTCGTCATCTATAACCAACCCCCAATCTGTTACACCGTGATTATGCCAATAGTCCCTTGAAATATCAAGCAGTTTGACGGTCTGAGGCTTTGTTAAATGTTTTTTGAACACACATTCACGCACCATTAAAGTGTTGTCAGACTTAACACAAACAAAATCTGTTGTGTATTCTCCGGCAGATAAACCATCAAGCAAGACATTGCAACGAATTTCCGTTATGCTCTCATCAGCTTGCAAAACATTTGCAAACGCTTTTTGGATGGGGTCATAAGTTCGGCATATCTCTTTGCATTTGTCTAAAGTCCGCTTTTCGCATCTGCCTTTAAAGTTCTTTTTACGCATATAAAACCTACCTTTGCATTTTATTTATCAAGCTTCCCAAAAACGTTCCCAAAAACGATGAAAATTCCCCAAAAACATAAGATTTTTCCCCGAAAATAATTTTTGGGGATTTTAGAAGTTTGAGATTATTTCTCTGAAAGCCTCGATTTTACTGGGGTTTTGCCGTTTTTTTGATTTTCCCAAAAACAGAGATAAAAAATATTACTATGTTACGGGGCAAAGCCATTTTGAATTTCAGGGGCAAAGAGATTTTGAATTTTGGTATAGGAATAAAATAGAAATTTTATTACCCTTTTTTCTCCCCCATTTTGAAAAAAGCTTGCATCACGGCATTTGCAAGGTTAATAGCGTAAAAAAAGACCTCGTAGAAAATTAATTCTACAAGGTCGATTTTTTGTTTTAGTTTGCCTTTTTAGTTAAAAAGCTGTTTGCCTTTTGACAAAAAATGATATTACTTCATATCCTTGATAGCAGCCTGAGCAGCAGCCAGTCTTGCAATCGGAACACGGAAAGGTGAACATGAAACGTAGTCGAGACCAATCTTATGGCAGAACTCAACTGATACGGGGTCGCCGCCGTGCTCACCGCAGATACCAACATGGATGTTGGGGTTAACGGGTTTGCCCAGTGTGATTGCCATTTCCATAAGTTTACCAACACCTGTCTGGTCGAGCTTTGCAAAGGGATCGTTTTCGAAAATCTTTGCATCGTAGTAAGCATCAAGGAACTTACCGGCATCGTCACGTGAGAAGCCGTATGTCATCTGTGT